>NZ_JACARU010000066.1:0-37676 GCF_013386425.1 Cedecea sp. P7760
CACCCAACTCCCCCCTTTCCCCCCTCTTCCCTCTCCCCCGTTAAAAACAGGTTTTCAGCCATCCAGACACCTTTAAGTCTGGGATGCTTCGGGGTGGTCATCACTGACCTTTTGAGGGGGGTTGTACTGTGTAACCCTGTAATGCTCTGCCGTGCCTATCAGCGAAAAGGCGAAGCCTGGTATTTGCTTCGTGTCTCGCTCTGTTCTCCTTCCGGAAGCTAACCGGCTCTTCGTCCTTCGTGAGCTGGTAAACATCTGCATACCGGGTTACTGCTTTCTGCCGAACTGACGGCGACAACCTCAACAGCTGATCCTGAATCCACTCCGCATCTGCCTGGCTGAATGATTCAGGCATCACAGTGCGGTGGTAGTCAGGACTCATTAATTGACGCCCCCCTGTTGAAAACCAGACCTTCCTTGCTAATCAACTCCTTACCAACAAACCCTTGAGATGCCGTCTCAATAGAAAGTGCCAATCTCGGAGAGGCGTTACGATATCCGTATGCAACGAGGTTCAAATATCCAGCGGATGTTCCTGCCCTTCGGGCTAGTTCAAGCCATTCTTCTTTCGTTGACGATCTGCGCCAATTGAGAAGTTCATTAGTCATGATGACCCTCCTTTTCCCTTAATTTACCTTTTTGATAAATTAATGGCAATTGAATTTATCACATCGTTTGTTTATCATCTTGATAAAAAATGAGAGGGTTGATAAATGGACATCAAAGAGATAAGACGCCGCAATCTCCGAGCCTTAATGCAGTACTACCTGCTTGATGTTCCGGGCTCAGGGAAAGCTGCCTTTGCTGATGAAATTGGAATTCCACCATCACAGCTAAGCCAGTTAACAAGTGATAATCCTTCAAGGAATATTGGGGACACTATGGCTAGAAGGATTGAATCAAAACTTCAGCTACCTCATGCATGGCTTGATTCAGCCGGGTGGGGGAACATAGAAGCCAGGATGGCTAAACAAAGGAGTCCAGCGGCAGGATGGTTAGAACACCTTGTAGGCGACGGATCGCAAGCCGCACCAGAAGAAAAAAAAGAAAATGATCAGGGATACCTCATTACCAAAGGCATTGCTGAGAATGACTCAAACAGATACACACTGGATGTTTTGAACACTGAGTTCAGTTGCGGTGATGGCTATTTAAATACCGAATTTCCCGAGGTGATACGCTCCATTGAACTAGACCCAGAAGAAGCTCGCCGCATGTTCGGTGGGAGGAAAGCATCAGCATTGAAAATTGCAACTGCGATGGGTGACAGCATGCTGGGTAGCATAGTTCCCGGTGAGTTAGTGGTTCTGGACATCACTGTTAAACGTTTTGTTGGTGATGGCATTTACGCTTTTGTTTACGGTGATAATTTTCACATCAAGAGGCTTCAGCTTTTAAAAGATCGGCTTATTGTGATCAGCGACAACTCCTCATATGAGCGATGGGAAGTGACTCCGGAAGATGAAGATTTATTCCACATTCAGGGATTAGTTATAGGCAAGTGGCAGATGTCATACACACGCCTAGGTTAGAATCCTCCTAGACTTTCAAAGCCGCCTAAATGGCGGTTTTTTTACGTCATCAGAAAAATATTTTATCTTAAATAACAAGTTGATATGACAAAATTGGACAAAATGATAAATTTTAGCTTTACCATAATTTATCATTGAGATAAATTTACCTCATCGGCAAACAACGGAGCCAATGAGATGACAGTAAACACATTAATCAAACTTGTAGATATTCCAGATTATCGTTTTGAACCAAATTGTGAATCGTTAAATTATGATGCTATTGCTACTGATTGTGAAACTAAAACAGTTTCACTTCTTGAAGCCTTGAATCTCATCGGTAGTTCAATTTTTAACATTACTGATACTGATTCAATCGATAAAGATGGCATAGATAAAATTCATAACTTTGCATGTTTAATTATGGATTTGTCAGAAGTTGCTATAGCCACTAATAAAATAGCTCAGCCTGCATTTTTTTTATCAGGACATAAGCACGGTGAAAAAAATGAAAAATAAATTCACCCTCGCGCAGAATTTGATTAGCAATAAATGGATTTGTGAATTTTATCTTGTAATGAGCGACGGCTCTCGAATTTGCCTCGTTACATTCATGACCTTTGATGATCTTAGTGGAGATAGGCTCGACAAAGCTCGCTCTGTGGCTGATGGGCTTAAAGCTTTACAGGCTCTGATACTAAAAACATTCAGTATCCAGATAGAATTAAAATAATTTAACACAAACCCTTTAATTACAGCCTAACCGCTGGGGCTAAACACACTCTGAGGATTGGATATGACTTTTATTAAAGATATTTCCGCATTCAAAACAGCACAGCTTTACATGCTGAATGGACACTCTCTAATTGCTGAGCTTTTTCTCAAAAAAGCATATGGGGTGAAGTGATGAAAAATAACAATCTGAATATTTGCGACGTAATTAGCGCGGCGACATATAGTCGACAATTAAATGCCCTACTGCAAAATATTTTCATTAATGGTGCCGAGGGATGTGAAAAAGATAATGAATTGCTAGGGCTTGCTTACGACATTGCAGGAAAAGTTTGCATATTCATGGACAAACTTGAGAAGGAAAATAACAAATGACAAATCTAATTGAAACACGTCGCCGCCGGATTGTTATTGCAAAGTTAAATTCCATGCAGCGCAAAACAGGAAGCTATTTCGATATCGTTAAGCTTCCCAACGGGAAATCAACAACTGTTGAATTAACCGAAGAAATATTAACAAAGGCACTAATTAAGATTTTCGAAGCGATAGTGTTTGACACAAACAAACGCGCTGATGCCGAGCGCCATATATCAGACCATTACAGCTCCTGCATGGGCAACAAATTAAACAAGCTTTCTCCGCTGGGCATGGAATTTATGAACGCGGTTATAGCGAATTTAGCTGAACAGGCTTTCGAGCATGAAGGGGGAAACCATGCCAACTGAGCAAAGAACTATCAACCACCGAGGCGCAAATACCCAGGTTCCGGTTCTGAATATTGAGTTGCATGTTGCACCGGACTTTTCCGGGCGTGTGGTTATCCACTTCGAAAAGGGACGCGCTATTTGCCACCGCCGGCTGCTTGACCGTGAACATGTAGCCAGCCTGGACAGCTTCTTAGAGCTGGCACGTATGGCCGGGTACCGCGTTAGTGAGGGCAACTGATGGCGATTACAGCGATTCGTGTTCCTGAGTGGGTTCACATGCGGGCTGTGCTTGTTCTGGCCCGCTACCGGGCGCAACGCATCCACGCCCGCCGAATGCATCGCACTGGGCATCTTAGCCTGGTAGTAAATCCGCGCTGGCGTCTTCTGTCACGGGATGGCGGCAAGAACTGGCAAGTAATGAGTCATGAACAATACAACGGCAAGAAGGACAGAAAATGATGAGTACTGAAAAAGAAAAAAACGGCATTGACGCAGCATTCAGCCGCCCGCTTCGCCCGGTCTATATCGTGACCCGTCACGGTTTCCGTAAGCGCTGCCTGAGCCGTAGCGCTGCGTTGAACAACCTGGCGCACTACATGACCACGCACGCATTCCGCCTTGCGGGTGTTGAAACCAACCATCCTACGCTACCCGTAGTACGCGACGGCGTGACGGTCTATCAACTCGGCCAGCCAACCGATGGGTATCTTTCGGCGCATGCACGCTGTATTCGCCGCCTGCGTCGGATTCTGGCCCGTAAGCGCGAGATTCGACAGTGGCAGGAGAAGCACGACGCACTGACCGAGCAGTACCGCGAATTCATGAAAACTAAGCCGTTTTGAGAGGGTTCTATGACTAACGAGCTTAATCCGCAAGCAACACCCGATGGCATCGTAACCGGTCGCCGCATGATCGGGTACTCATCAGTTATTCAGTCGCTGGACAGCGGACGGTATGACCGCAACACATATACAGGGCTTCGCATGTTGGCCTGTATTCAGGACGCGAAAGCCGCTGGCTGGCTGGCACTGAGTGTTGATAAAGAAATCATCATTTGGCGATGGCTTGTTGTCACCGTGTTTATCAATGAGGAGCTGGAGAAGAACGGCACCGTTGACGTTCCAAACGACGAAGGCGGCATTGATACAGCCGTTATCTATTCCGGTAAGAACGGGGCAATTAGCATCTATCCGGCGCCGGAACGATTTGCCCTGGCAAATCACGTTGAAGGGTGTGCTGTAGAGAAGTACGGCGTTGATATCGGGCAACAGCTGGCATTGCGTATGTACCAGGACATGGTAACCGCAGATCCAAAGCAGGGTTTCAGGTTGTCCGCTATGGGCCGTGAAGGTTTTGAAATCCTCCACGATAGCTTTATCGAGGAAATTAATACCAATGGCATGCCAGACATGCCGGTTATGCACTGAGGGGAAACAGCGATGAAAACGATCACCATTTACAACACTCAGCTTCCGGTCGTCGTCCTGCGCGGTCAGCGTGTAGTTTCAACTGAAACGCTAGCAGAAGGCTACGGTACCGAAGCAACAAACATTCGTACCAATCTTTCTGCGCACAAACACCGCTTCGTTGAAGGTGAGCACTACTTCATCATTTCAGGTGAGGAACTCTCAGCTTTGCGAGTCAGTAATCCTGACGCACAAATTTCATCCAAAGTCAGGAGCATGGCGTTTTATACCGAGCGTGGCGCTTCCCGCATGTCAAAAATCGTTGATACCGATGAGGCATGGGACTTTTTCGGGAAACTGGAGAATGCTTATTTCCACCCTGCTCAGATCCAGCCGAAAACCCAGAATGAAATTATTGCTGCAATGGCGTTAGCGAATGTAGATCAGGAGCGACGCATCAATCATGTGGAAAACAAAGTTGATGAGGTGGCCGAAACCATAGAGAAGATCAAACGCGGCTCAATTCCTGCTGGCTGGGCTGGATTCTCTGTGCTGCGAGTTAAATGCGGCATGACTGACGCAAAATGCCGGACGCTGGTTAAAAGCTACGACATTCCCACCGACACGATCACCATCATGACCCCCGAAGGCCAGCCACGCCCGATGAAAATTGTTCTCGAGGCTGACTTCATGGCGACTTTTCGCGGAATGATGAGCGAAGCAGAGCAACGAAACACTAAATGGTTTCATCCCAACATGGGGCTTTTTCAGGTAATCGGCTGGGAGGCCAAATAATGTTCATCCATACCGATATTCTCCGTGCCGCGCTGTGCTGTGTGGCCGACGAAACCGAAGAACGAAAATACCTTCAGGGGGTGCACATCACCCCTACTCACATCGAAGCCACAGACGGAAGAGCTGCAGTTGCGATGGAGCATGGGGCCGATACAGAACTCGACGCCGTTTTCATCGTTCACGGCAATATTCCGGATGATGCTGATGGTACCGACATTGGAACATTTGATGGCGAATGGTTCGCCATTCACTACGAAGCCTTCGGTGATGACGACGCGAAGCGCGTTGGGTGTAACCGCCTGGAGCGTATTGAGTGCCGCTACCCTGACTTTAGACGACTACTGTCTGATGAACCGGAGCAATGCGCAGAGATGCCGATGTTTGCGTCCCAGCTTCTCGCGTTGCCTCATCAGATGTTTGGTCGCGGCGGGCCAGTGAAATTCAAACCATACGGCAAATCAGCGCCCTGCCAGTTGTTGGTAGATCCGATAACGGACCATTTTTACGGCAAACCTTTCCTGGTGATTATGCCGATGCGCGATAACTCTTTCGACCTCTGCGCGGAGTTGCTGAATGAAAAAAGTATGTGAGGTGGTGCTCTTCACCCTCTTCTTCTCCAGCCTATCGGGGCTGGGGTTAGCAGCAGGCTTCTTTTGTTTTCTCGGTGTAGCACAGTTGTTGGGGAGGGTTCTGGCATGAAAATCGATTATCAGGATTTCGGCGCAGTGGCGAACGTCACCATTACCAGCACCGTATTCGAGTTTCGCAAGCATAACCGGGTGGTTGATACCACTCTCTTCCTGGTGCCGGAAGTCGTCAGCGAACATCGCGGTTTCTTCATCGTGAAAACCGTTTTTTCCGGTAAAGCAAGACATGCGCTGCGGGCCTACAGGGTTGCGGTAAGAGAGGCTGCTCGATGAAACATTTCATTCTTATCGCTGGGTTTGCTGTGCTTATGGTGCTCGTAGTTATCGGAACCGTAGCAGAACAGCAAGAGTGGGAAAAATTCAAGCGACTCCATCAATGCCACATCAGCGGCAAGATGGACGGGGATGTTAATTTCGGCATGTCCACCAGCGGAAATATGGTTACCACTTTAACCCCGGATAAAACGGGCTGGACGTGTAACGATGGCATCACGTACTGGAAGTGAGGATCTAATGGCTAAGCATGCAGATCTGAACGACGAGCTGGTAAAGGCCAGCGTCCATATTGATGACGGCTGCGACCACACTAAACGGCTGGTCTGGTTGATGAATGCCAGGCGGAATATGCGGAACGGCGTCAGTGTCCCGATGCCACCAGCGCCGAAGGTGGCCGGAGTGAAGATCGAACCGAAGAAGAAGCCCCGGAGACGGGGTTACCGAGTAGTGCAGAAAGCGATTGGCGCGGTGTGAGGTGATTATGGCTACAAGGTATATTGGTTTGAAAGAAATGTGCAAATTGACCGGGAAAAGCCACCCTACGCTCTGGCGAATGTGGGAGAAAAAGAAAGACTTTCCTGCACCACACCGGAGCAAAAGCGGCACTTTCCTAGGCTGGCCTGAGCACGTTTACGAAGATTGGGTTAAACAGCAGGCCAGCAATTAACGATCTACACTGCGTCAGTTCGCTGGCGCAGTGCCATTAATTTCACTTCCCACTGATTGATGATTTCCCACTTCTCCCGCAGGTATGCATAACGATCATAGTGCTTCGTTGCCACCCCCGGCTTTTTATGGTTCTGCAGCCGGTCGCGTAGCTCAAGGCTAATACCCATATCCCCGGCCAGTGTCTTAAAGGTGCGACGTATATCTCGCGGCGTAAATGGTGCGAATTCCTCACGTGAGCAGAATTTTCTGAGTTGCTTTCCATACTCGGCAGATAGCAAATGCCCTTCTTTTGTGTTGCCGGGGAAAAGATAGGGGGAATCAGGGTATCGCTTGACCTGCCCTTTTAATATTGCGGTAGCCGATTCGGTAAGCGGGATAACATGGAAATCCCCGTTCTTAGAAATGTGGGGCGGTACGGTCAAGGTGTTGTTTCGCTTATCCCAGTTATCGCGGGTATTCGTCATTATTTCCCACGGACGCTGGCCGCCGGTATGCAGGCATAGCAGGAGCAATTGCGCATAGTCAGGATTCATCGGGCAATCTGTCTCAGGAACGGCAATAAGCTCTATAAGCCGCGTCAGCTCGTCCCATGTAAGGAATCTGTCCAGAGCCTTGTCAGCACCCTTTTGTGAAGGAACGACAGATACAGGGTTGCGGTCCAGACCGTAGCGCGTTTTCCCGTTGATATTGGCCGGATCGTTATCAGCAAAAAGCCCAAAGTTGAAAATAGCATGAAGGTTAGCGCGTACTTTATTGGAACCGGCCACCGCGCCGCGCTCAATAAATTCAGCCAGCACATGCTTTATCTGAACAGGCGTAATGTCTTTGGCTGGGGTCGCCTCGCTGATATGTGGGCTAGCCAGCACCTGCTTTAACCTGTCTTCCGTCTTTTTCCAGGAGCGTTTTCCGAGCCGCTGCTGGTCTGCTATATAATCGTCGAAAAGCTGCTTCACTGTCGCATGCTTGAATGTTACTTCGTCCAATGTTTCTACGTTAGCGGCGGCCTCCTGCGCTTTGGCCGTTGCTTCAGACAAGCTCAGGTGGGGATAATCACCAAGTGATAGAAATTTTCTGGCGCCGTCTTTATGGTATTTGTAGACGAAGACTTTACGTCCAGAAGGATAAATCTTCACCCCCAGCCGCCCGGTGCCGCGTGATGCTGAAGCCTGCCAGACGTAGTAAGCCTGATCCTTTGGTTTGATGCCTTTTATCTTGCTATCTGTGAGAAGTATTCCGGCCATTTAACAGGTGCCTTACGGGTGTTCTAACGGGTGTCGTAAGGCTGAAATACTATGTTATCGTGTGAAATCAGACAACATAATAAAACCCTTTAAATTCATAACATTGCAATAAAGTGAAATTACATAAAATCCAGTGAAATCAATAATTTTCGCCCTTCTAAGCCGTAGGTCACAGGTTCGAACCCTGTAGGGCGTACCATTTCGAAGTGAACAGACATCAACCGATGTCTTTTTTTATGCCTGAAATTCAGATTTCAGCGCATCGAAACCCTCTCAGCGTCTATCTTCATCAAGCAATATCTGTTGGCATATCTGATGGTATATTCCCGTGGTTCGGGCCCGAGATATTAGCCAGAGACATCGCCTGCCATAATCCATACTCCGGAATATGGCAGGCCAGCCTATAAAAAGAAGGAAAGTTGCCTTTGGCCTGAGATAATTGTTCTCTCTCATAGAGTCAGGCAACTTTCAAATTTTCCGGGCGATAGATTAAATACCTCGGTGACGAATATAACCGACCACTCTGAGTATTAATTTATACACAAGACGCTATCCTGTCGTTTAGCGCATCACTAATTCTTTCGACCATTGGCGCAATACTATCTTTGGTTCTCATAGCGCGCGCTATATCTATATTAAAGGTGTCAGTGATTGTGCTGGCTTTTCCGCCGAGCAGGCAGACCCTATCAGAAAGCAATACTGCTTCTTCAACGCTGTGTGTCACGAGTAACATCGAGCGAGTCTTGATAATACGATTCTCCCACAGTTCAATAAGATCCTGTCGTAGCTTGTTACCAGTAAAAATATCCAGGGCCGAGAATGGTTCATCCATCAGTAAAAGTTCTGGTTCTACAGCTAGCGCGCGCGCGAATCCGACACGCTGCCGCATCCCTCCTGACAGTTCTCTTGGATAAGCTTTCTCGTACCCAGAAAGCCCTATCAGGTCAAGCATGTCCATTGTCCTTTTCCCCACTTCATCAGTCGATAATCCCTGAGCCTGAAGCCCAAATGCCACGCTATCGAAAACGTTTAGCCACGGGAAGAGCGCAAACGACTGAAACACCATGCTGGTATGTTTGCCGGGCCCATTAATGGGTAAATCGCAGCAAACAATAGAGCCTGCATCTGGCTCTACTAGTCCGGCAACCATTCTTAAGAGCGTTGACTTCCCTGAACCGGAACGCCCCAGTAAAGCTACGATTTCATTCTCTTTAATCTCCAGATTAATATTATCGAGCACGGTTGATTTTTGCTTACGACCTTTATTAAATGATTTTGAGACGTTCTTAATCTCTAATACTACTGATGATTGTTTCATAATAATCCCTTACATCTTTAATTTGTTAATAATTAATCGAATTTGAAACGCGTCTCTGCAAAACGGTACATAGGCTGCCAGACAAAAATAATGCACAGCAGAACCATGAAGCACATAGCCAGGCAGCCCAGGGCTTCCTGCGGGTTTTGGCCCGCATCACTGGCAAGAGAAATAAAGGCTCCGAGTCCGTGCGTCTGTAAGGTAATTTTTCCCCAGCTCAGCACTTCCGCAGCGATAGCGGTATTCCAGGCTCCCCCGGCCGCAGAAATGACGCCGGTCACGATGTAAGGAAACACTGCGGGGAGTGTGAATCGCGTCCACCAGAGTAAGCCACGGAGATGAAAGACCCGGCTTGCTTCCACGAGTTGACTTGGGATCATGGAGGTTCCGGCAATGACGTTAAACAGCACGTACCATTGTGTGCCCAACATAATCATTGGAATTGTCCATGTGCCCAAATTCTGATGCCAGGCAACAATCATAAAGGCTATCAATGGATAAAAGACGTTAGCAGGCACCGCGGCCAGCACCTGAATAATCGGCTGGAAAAAGCGCACAAGGTTTGGCCGCAGGCCAATCCATACGCCCAGAGGCGTAAAGATAATAACGCTTAACACCATTGCGCCGATGACTCGAGCGGCGGTTAGCCCCATTAAGCCAGGAAGTGAAGCCAGGTACTCCTTAGGAATAAACAGCCACAGCTGATGCCCGTAATAAATGCAGCCGACCACGATAGCCAGATACCAAAGGCTGGACCATAGCCAATTCATTTGTGCAAGGAAACCAAAAAGCCGGTTTAGCTTTAGTCCATACCACGCTTTAGGCAGAACAAATAACCAGAATATGGACAATTGTTTACATGCGCGCCCTAAGCCCAGCCCGATATGTGATTGACTAAGGCATTGATAGAACCATGAGCCGGGTACTTTTCTGTCACTAACATCCTCGTATTTGAACTGATGCGCATAGCGAACCAGCGGGCGGAATAGCAGCTGATCGAAGATGATAATATTGATAATAAGGGCTAAAACTCCCAGGGTGACGCCGTGGAGGCTGCCATTCTGTAAAGCGATACCGATATACGACCCTACTCCGGGCAAATTAGTGCTACCATCCCCTACGGTAAGCATCTCTGAGGCGACCAGCGCAAACCAGGCCGCGGACTGAGAGACCATCGTATTCCACAGCAAACCCGGGAACGAATAGATGAATCCCAGGCGCCAGAATTTTTGCCACGGATTATAACCAAAAGCCTCAGTGGCTTCGGATAGCTCATCAGGTACGACTTTTAGCGTCTGGTATAACGTCAGCATCATATTCCAGGCTTGTGCAGTAAAGACGGCGAAAATCGCCAGCCCTTCAAGCCCCATCACGCTGTGAGGATAAAGTCCGAGGAAAAAACCCGTCGTAAATGTCAGAAAACCAACTAAAGGAACTGACTCCATAAAATTCACGAAAGGCAAAATAACTCGCCTCATAGGAGCATATTTTGCGGCTAATACAGCAAACACTATCGAAAAGAGCATTGAATAAAAAAGCCCTATAAGCAATCGCATAGTTGTACGCAATGTATAATAGGGGAGCAAATGATAATCCAGATTAACATCTGGTAAAGAGTACCCGTTAAAAGGGGTGTGCATTCCCTGCCAACCATAAATGAACAAAATAATGCAGGCTGCTATAATAAAGCCAACAATCAAATCGTTCACAACAGAAGTCTTCTTGCTTATGTGTTTTGTTAAAACATGCATAATAGGAAACTCCACTTATTAGCGCGCACGCATGAGGTTACCCTCGTTGAGTACGAGCCAATAAGATAATATTAGATTTAATAAATCCTAAAAAGCCTTAGCAACTAAAAATCAGTGGTCAGAAATACTCTCGCCGCTAAAGCTGATTACGAGTTATGGTAATAGTGTGTTGATGTTATCCTCAACGGCACTTTGTCTTTTTTGTTTCAGTTTCAGTTTGAGCTTGCTGAAAAATTCTTTCCATGCAGCAAGTTTTTTATAGAAGGGTCTTTGAAATGTGGGAGATATCGGCCGAGCAGTGTCTGCCAACATTGAAAAAATGATAGTGCTTTTAGCATCGATATAAAACATGTAGCGCTTTGTAAGTAGCGACATACTACACCTCAAACTGAGTGCATATAATGAATAACCAATCATCGGCAGTTTCATGGCAACTGCACAGACCGTCTCCATTGAATACACTGAGTTACAATGTAGATAGTCAGCCCATATGTTCCTCTCTCGATGGAGGTTCATCAGAAATATTACAAGTCATAGATCTTCTCCTGTTGATTTTTACTGAAAATGTGCGGGCTATTACTTGATTATTCACTAGCCGACTCTTTATCTCTTCCAGAGCATTATCCGGCTGGCAGCTCCTTTTTGAAGGACAGCTTATTATAGCCACAACCTCTCTGTGGGAAACCCAAAAACAAGTTTCAGTTAGGAACTGTTTAGCTATGTCAAGATAATAACGAATATGTCAAAACAATAAAAATAACCGCAAGTTGTGTAATAAAGAAATTTTTAAAGTAATACACTTCAAATGGTAAAATAAATACCTCCACGGTTACATAATATTTACTAACGGCCGCTATCTCCGGGGTCAATATGAACCATGACATTAAGTACATCAAAAACGGCCATCACCCTATTTCTGGCTTCTGTAGCGATTTCATGGCCTTCGCGGATAGAAAGATCTCCGTTGACTTCAAGGTGAACATCAATCAGAGCGTAGTCGCCCATTTTGCGTGTTTTCAAATCATGGACCCCTGCCACACCTGCCGTAGACAACAGGCAAACTCTTATTTGATGTTCTAAATCAGCGTCAACAGAACGATCCATTAAATCCTGAAGAGCGTCTGAGGAAAAGTGGTAGCCCATCCGGGTAATAAAGAGGCCGACAATCAAAGCAGCAATCGAATCCATCATATGATATCCCAGCATATTCCCGATAATCCCAATCGCCACAATGACTGAAGAGGCCGCATCGGATCGAGCATGCCAGGCATTTGCAATCAGCAAAGAAGACTGGATACGTTTACCAACAAACAGCATATAGCGGAAAAGCGTCTCTTTAATCACCAGCGCGATGATAGCTACCCATATCGCTAAAGGTTTTATCTCCTGAGGCAAGCTGTTATGAAGAAGATTTCCCCCAGCTGACCAGACCATCCCCAAACCAACTAAAAGAAGAATCGCCCCGATAATGAGCTTTCCGCCGTTTTCAAAGCGCAAATGGCCGTAGTGATGGTCGTCATCACACCCCTTCTGGCCTTTCTTATTAGCAATTAAAACGACAAAATCAGAAGAGAGATCTGAAAGAGAATGAATCCCATCTGCAATGAGTCCCTGCGAACCTGATAAAACACCAGCTATAATTTGAAATATAGATAAGAAAGAATTGAGGAAAATACTGACCAGCGTGCATTTTTTTGTTTCAGACGCACGAAAATGAGACCTATAGTTATTTCCATTCATAATCTTTAATCACCACAAGGTAGCAGCCCGAATGGGCTGCCTGTAACGATTACTTGCATTCAGCGGAAAGGGTAATCAGCAACGCGTCATTAACTTTCGCATCTTCGGAGGCGAAAACAGCGATACCTTTAACCATTTTACCTGCCCTTAACGAGCCTTTAGACAAAGCTTCATCTACGGTGTCCAATGCAAATTCTTTGTGGTCCGGAGCGGTTGCTTTCAGACACACCTTCGAGAGATCAATGTCTTTATCAGAGACGTTTGCAACCATCACTTCAAAGGTGTTGGTATAAGCACTTTTCCCACCCACGGACATAGAACCGGTGGATTTATGCGTAGCATAAACGGCAATGTTTGCAGGTGTTTCAGCTACCGCGGAAAAACAAAAACCAGCCAACGCCAGAGATGAAACAAGAGTAAGTACCTTCATCGTAAAATCCTTTCTTTAGGGTTAACATCTCAGTCACTGCGGATACCGCAGCCCAGCCTCAAGAGTAGTTCCCCTAACCTAAACCTCCCGTAAATTACCGTCGATATGATACTGACCCTGGCCCAAAATCAATGCAGGGCTCAACCTGATTGAAGAAAAATGAATGGCATCAGTGCCAGAAATTATCCTGACGCACTAGCCAAGGGATAACAGACTGTATTTTCTAAAAAATTTACCTGTTGATACAAATTTTATCGCACAGGATTTTTTTATATAAAACAAATCAGTACTTGATGCATTCGAATCCTGTAGGGACCATTTCTAAGTCAACACAGTTATTCCCAAATCAAGTGGTATCTGGAGGCTTTTGAGGGGATTATTAATGCCATCAGAAAAGTTTCTGACGGCATTATCTATTATCTGCGAGAAAAATTAAGCGTGATTTTCGGCGATGATACGATACTCCCCTTCAATAAGAGCCCCTTCACGCTGCCACTCATCAAACGATTTCTTACGGCTGGTGGTCTCTTCGTTCGCCTGTAAAACAATGCCGAGGCTTTCTTGCAATTTTTTATATATAGGAAAAAGCTGATTAATAAAATCATCCTGATTTAAAGAGTCCAGTAAGCCTTTTCGTTGCTCTTCTAGTATTGAAACAATTTGTGCCACTACCTCACGGAATTCGGCTTCAGCCTTAGCTTTTTTATAACTATCAAAAGCCTCCATAATGAGACCTGCTGCTGCAAATATAGCATTAGCTTTAGCAGCAAAATTAACAGCTCCCCATGGCTTGAATTTCAAGTACTTGGCTAAATCTACGCCCACCATTTTGCCTGCAGAAACTATACCGTCGCGAGCAGCTAAAATATGGGTATTATTTAATTTAATATTTTTCAGACTGGAAATACCTTTAGCGGCTAAATCAGCGCCTACAGATGTTTCAAAGCGGGTAATTTCATTGTCAAAATCCAGGCTGATGCGATTTAAACTGCTGGAAACAGATTGGCACTGACGACTAAATTCCTTTTCAATTTCGGTATTCAATAAAATGCCGTCTGTACCAATTTCACTGTCATAAAAATCGTTAAAGGTTGTTAAGTCCGTACCTTTGACCTGGCGGATGAGTGAAGTGAAATAATCACTGACAAAATCCATTAATCCCACGCGAACATTGGCAATTTTAATTTCCATCGGCGCAAGTTCTTCGTTCAGATGTTTGGCTGTATCAGATAACTGGGTCAACTCACTGTCTAATAAATTTTGTCGTTGCCGTACTAAAGGCATTTGTTTACCCAATACATCCTGGATCATACTTTTCTGTGCTTCCAATACAATCGGCGTTACCCCGCCGTTTTGTGTGATGTTTTGGCGAGTGGCATCTTGTAAAGTGGCAATACGTGATATTTTCTTAAATTCATCTAAATGCTCCAGCCAGTAAGATGTGCCCTCACCAAATGGATTGGCTGATATAGCAACAATTTTTATATATTCTGCCTCTCGCTCGGTCAGATTGATTAAGGTTTTCAACCGGCTAATAACGTTATCTTTTTTTATTTTCAGTTTTTCACGATAATCCCAGTCATCTTCTATATCAGCGACTTCATCAAATCGACTTAAAACAAAAACCGTTCTTGGCAATAAATTCAAATCACGGAAGAGCCAAGCTAAGTCATCCTGATGACTTTCCTTGACTGGATTAACCGAGTTCATGACATAGAGCACTAAATGTGCTTCACTGACATATTTTTTTGTAGTTTCTTTATATTTTTCAATTTCACCTTCGCTATTTACTTGCTCCTTAAAGCCAAATAGTCCAGGTGTATCAATTAACTCAATGTCATCATCCAAACGATATACCTGCACTTCGTTGGATGATTCTTGTTGGCTAATGTTCATACTGCCGTTTAACCGCTCCAGCCAGGCTGCGGCAATGGATGTTTTTCCTTCGGAAAAGCCGCCAATCAGGGCAACTTTTAAGATCCCATCTTCAGAAGTCTTCAGAGCCGTGGCCAGTTTTTCCATCTGAGTTGGATCCGGCTTCAAGCCGAAGATACGGCCTTTTTCAATAAATGCCGCTAGCTTTTGCAGTGCCTGGCGGGTTTTCTCCTGCTGATGTTTAAATTCAGCTACAGTATTACTCATAATAATTCCTTTTCCAGCCTAATATTTAATATCACGGGCTATGGCGGTTAATTCAACATCAACCTGGTTAAATAAAGCATTAATGGCAATACATTGCTTAACCGGTTCTTCTAGTTGATGTTTTATTTTTTTCATTTCTACGGAAATTTCATATTTAATTTTAGCGATGATTTTATTGATTTCTTTTTCAATGGTATTATCTGCCTCACGCAGGACTTTATCTGCTTCTTTTTTCTGTTGGGCCTTTTTGTAGTTAGAATCAAAAACACCCCAAACAGATTTAGCTATTCCGACCAAAGAACCCAACAGGGCCAGAACGCCGCCAACAAATGCAACTGTCCAGCCCACGGGATTACTCGCCAGGAAAACAACGCCAAGCGCGGCGCCGATACCACCAGCAACCAACCCACCAACTTTAAGCCCGTTATCAACATTAATGTTGATTTTAAAGTTACTTTGCAAATCAAAGTTATTATTTTGAGCAGTGACAATATTTTTCAAATGTTGACTTGAACGAGTAATAATACCTCTAATTTTTTCACCAAGCGCGTCAGCTTCTTTATCAATTGATTTCTTCAAATTATTTTTAATGTTTTCAGCATTCAGCTCAAGCGTCTGATTGAAAGATCGTTTAAATTCATCATTGCTTATGTTACTTTCAATCTCATCATAAATTTCTTTTTGTACCCGATCGCGAAAAGCACGGCGAATTTTGCCACCTACAATATCAAGGCTGCCAATGAATTCTTCCAGGCTAATATTTATTTGTGATTGAGCATGGAGTACTTCGCTCTTTACATTTTTTTCCAGCTCGGAAAAATGGGTTTGCGGCGCCCTAAATTCATCCAAAGAATTTCTTAATGTTTCATAGGCTTTATTTTTATTTGATCGTTTTATTTTATCTCGATAGTTACTAATAATTGTTGTTTGCAGGCGAGTGATGAAATCTGTTAAACCACTTAACGATAAAATAGCCTCAGGGCCACCAAATTGATCTAAAAACTTTCGCTGATCGGCAGCATCTTTACTACCGGGTGCAACGCATTCCGTGAGCGCAAGGTAAGCGGGGTGCGCACTAATAGCCAAACTTCCGCAGTATTGTTCTTTCAATTCTGCTTTTAGTTTTTCATCCATTGCCGCCAAACCGTTAACGATGTCGTTATTCAATACAGGCAAAGTCAACTGGCGTGGGCTCCTGGCTGGATGATTGTATATCGACCACACTTCGCTTTGCGCCCCCAAATGCTTTTTGATTTTCTCCAAAGTTCCTTGTGCACTTCCTGGGCTATCATCGTTCGTCTGCGGTGGGCGGGCTGTACGAGTTACATAAAACACAGCGTGGGCCTTACGTACTGCTTCTTCAATCGGAGCGCTGACAACAGCTTCATCGCCTTCGATGCCAGGAACATCGATTAAAGAAAATGAATGTCCATTCAAATCAAAATCAAAAGAGGTATTCACGCGGGTAAAATCAGAACGACCATCACCAATGATCTGCCCGTCGGCAAATTCGGTTAGTTTTAATACTTCATTATCTAAACGGCTTCTTTCATCCTCAGCTTTTCGCAGCGCTTCCTGTAATTCTTGTTCTCTTTCAGCAACTTGATTGTGTTCATGTTGTTTTTGTGTCTGAAGTTCAGCCAGGGCGGTAGATGCCTGCTGTATCAGTCCGTGATGATGATCAATAAGTTCTTTCTTTTCAATTTCTTGCTGTTTTTCTGTTTTTGAAAAATGCTGCGTTATTTCTGCGAACTGTTTTTCTTCGGGGGATGGGGATGTTGAAAACCGTGCGATAATTTTTTGCCACCATTTTCGCTCGGCTTTAACTTTTTCCAGCAGCTCATTTAGCCTGGAAATTTCTAACATAAGATCGCTTATAGCCTTGTTATGCTGCAGGTCTAATACTGCAGATTCCTGCACGGCATTTTCCTCTTCCTGGCTAACGGCCAACTCTGCCTGCATGATCGGTACAGCATATTTTTTCGACAACCCAGCAAGCTCTTGACGAACCACCTCAATAGCCCGTTCCGTATCCATAATCACACGTCGCACTTCGTCAAATGCTTCCTGGGTTAGACCGAACCGTTGCTGAATTTCTTTAAACCTGCGCTGGCTTTCCTGCTTGGTCTTTTCACCCAGTTGCAAGCGTAGTGCTTCAATCAAAGTGGATTTACCCGCATTGGTTTCGCCATAAAAAGCGATGGTAAAGCGTTTCCATTCACTGCTTGCTTTTAACTTTTCCAGTTCAGCCTGTATCTGATTATTGAGCTGTGCTAAGTTTTCCATCGCCCCAGAAATGTCTTTTGCTAAACGACCTTCGCGCTGCTGCTCCGATAATCTCTGGATAACACTTTGAATTTTATTTTGGATGAGCTCATAGGTTTCATTGGATAGTTCACTCATTTAAGACCTTTCGTTTGGTTATTTTTTAATTAACTGTGCAGTGTATAAGCTTACAATCTCTTTACAGGAGGTTGTTTATATGGAGATCAATTTTTTTCAAAAAAAAGAAGTAGGAGGCTCCAAAACCGGCGGCTGAGAATAAGTCGTTTTGTTATTCAGTTCGGAAAGTGTTGGAGCGTTCTGCTTGAATACATCGGCAGTTAGGCCGATTACTTTACAGAGTATTTTTGAATCAAGCAGGTGGTGTTTATTTCAAAATATCGCAGCGTTTATGAGGGATACGGGGCACTAAATATACAATAGGTTGAGACGGCAAAGCCTGGAATTCGCCTGATGGCGCGGTCACCATCAGGCTTTAACGCTAAGGTTTACGGAAAAACTCGTTATATAACATATATAAATGTGCCGCACTCCAGGAGAAGTTTGGTGCTCCCTGCTGGGCGCCAGTCAGCGGATTATAGTTTTCCTGAATTGGGCCATCGGAGGTTAAGCCTTTGGCGTGTTTAAAGAATGCATCCGCCAGTTTAAGCGCCTCTTCGCGATGGCCGTAACGCGCCATGCCTTTCAAGCCAAACCACAGCTGATCGACCCAGACACGCCCGCGCCAGTAAATATCCGGGCCAAACGCCGGGTTGGTTAACGCCGCCGTACCGAGTGGCACAAAGGTGTTGAACTCCTTTTTATCCAGCATCACTGAGATAACACCGTCAGCATGCTGCTGCGTTGCTGCACCGTTAAACAGCGGTGACCAGCCTTCCGGTCCTTTACCTCGTTCAACAATCGGCTTACCGGCACAGCCGTTCGCCAGTGGTTGAGCTTCAATACGGATGTCGTAATAGAATTTCGTCTGCGGGTCGAACATGCAGGTATTAATATAATCCGCGAGTTTCTGTGCCAGCGCCTGATAGCGCCTGGCGTCTTCCGGCTTGCCTAAAATACCCGCCATCTCCGCCAGATAATGGTTATCGCTGTACATGTAGCTGGCCTGGTCAACCGATTCCTGCAGCAGCGAGTAACCGAGCAAATTGCCCTGCCGATCGCGGTTTTCAGCAAATTTCACCGTCCAGTCGCCGCGCTTACCGCCGTTCGCGACGTAATTATCCAGCTGATCTTTATCGATAAAGCCAAATACCGCCGCATCATCGCGCCCGGACTCCCACGACGCCGCAGTTTGGGCCGGGATTTCAAGGCTGTCGTAATCGCCTTTTGCCGTCACGCTTTCATAAGCCTTCAGGCCGGAAAGCATCTCCTGCTGCGTCCCTTTTTTCAGGGTAAACAGCATCGCTCCGCCGGCAGTATTGTGCGCTTTATCGCGCGTGGCACCGTATTCCGGCACGCCATTGCCGTTATGGTCGCGGTTGCGCAACCACCAATCGTGATAGGCCACCAGCTTCGGGTACATCTCCTGGAGCCAGGCTTTGTCCTGGGTGACGTTGTACACCTCCATCACCGCCCATGCGGCCAGGCTCGGCTTGGTATTACGTTCGTTCCAGTTGCTGCCGTCACCGCCGCGCTCCGGGCTGAGGTTCCAGGCAATCAAGTCCGGGACGAACCCGGTGTCCTGCGGGCGAACCTTATCACCAGGCTTAATTTGCCAGGAGAACACGGCGCGGATGTTCTCTTTGGCTATTTCCGGGTTGAAATGCGCCATCGCGTAAGCCTGTTTCCAGGTATCCCACGGCCAGGTCTGGTTACCGGAGAACCAGCGCCCGGTGACCGATGGCGTAACGGTGTTGTGCTGCACCGCCCCGCCCGGCGCACGCCAGTTACCGTTCAGCGTTTCAATGGCTTTTACCGCCACGCGAGTTTGTTCTGCGGTGGCATCCGGATTAGTCAGCCCTTTTTGCAGATATCCTTCCCAGCGCTGTTCGGAAGCTTTCAGGTAAGAGGCCGGACGCGCCAGAATATCTCGAATCTGCGTTTTCTCATGCTGTACCTGTTCGGCGGTCAGCAGGTGTGAATAGGTGGTGTACAGCGTAGTGGAGCCGTTAATTTGCGCGGTGCTGGTAAAACGGTGGCCATCAATTTCAGTGTTCGTCGTCATCGAACGGTGAATCTGGTACTGCGATTCACCGGAGGTCATCAGCGCGGAGTCGGCGCGCACCTTGCCAAAAGTCACCGTCAGGCCATCATGAGTCGCCTTCAGGCGGCGTTGATAATCAGGAAACGCCGCGTCGATGGTTTTATCCGACAGCGCTTTCCCCTCTTTGGCCTCAAGCTTTTCCAGCAGCTCTCCGTCCCACACCAGCTTCAGCGGCGTGCTGCTGGTGATTTTGGTTTCCAGCAGTGAGGTGTGCGGGCTGGCAAAACGTAGCGTCATCTCAACCTGCACGCCGGGCGCGGAGAGCTTCTGGATTAACGCGCCGGGAATGCTGTACGCCTGCATCGTGAAAGCCAGTTTTTTACCGTTCTGGTACACCGTCAGACGGTCAAAATTGGTCGACATAAAGTTGATGTACTCTTCCGTCAGCAGCGCCGGGCCGGGGAAACCGCCCATCGTTGCCGGGCCGTCAGGCAGCAAATGCCCATGCCACGCGCCGAGATCAAAGAACGGGTTAAAACGCTGATGATCGTCGTAATCAAAATCCTGCATGTACTGCGGCGCGCCGGTGCGGTTAACCACATTTTTGAAGTCGTCGGCCGTGACGGCGTGGGCGGAAAAGCTCAGCAGCAGCGCACAGGCGAGCGGCGTCAGGGTGGAAGTCATATTCATGGTTGTTATATCCCTTCTTACCAGTAGAAATATTGCATCAGGAAAATTTTGTCGCTCGGGTCGCCAGAGGCATTCTGCGTGTAAAATCGGCTATCTGCGGCGGTAGCGAAGCGGCCATTGCCGTATTCATACCAAATGCCGAACTGCACAAAAGCGGTGGTTTCATCGGCGGCGCGGTCCGGGCGATGCCTGGCATAGCTGTAGGCGGTGGAGAGATAAAAGCCTTTGAAAGCTTCATACATGGCGCTAGCCATAAAGCCCGTTTCGGTTCCGGGCGTTCCCAGCCCCTTCGCCCGCCCGGTGTGGTGCCAGGCACGCGCGCCAAAATTCGGTGATAAAAAGCCGGTCAGGAACATTTCGCCCGTGCCGTCAGTCACTTCCATCCCATTCAGCCAGGTAATATCTTTGGCGATATCGTACTGAATGTAGCCGTTGACCATCGCCGGGTAGGTGTATTTGTCGTCATAACGGTCATATTTGCCGAAGTGCAGCCAGGCCTTGCTTTCGTTGTGATGTCCCGCGGGCGTGGCGGTAACGCTGTAGCGGAAACTGCCGTGCAGATTCTGCACTTTTAGCGCGTACTGAATATCGCGGGTATTGGGGATCACATAGCCCAGGTCCGGGGTAAAATCCGCCCACCACTGCAGGTCATCCAGCGAGGAATCCTGCCGTACGCTGAGCATAATTTCCGTGCTGTCAGCGGTTTTATAGCCGCCGTAGAAACGGTTAATACCGCCTTCAAAACCGCCCCAGCTGTGATCGGGCACCCAGGCGTTACCCTGATTATCCGCCTGCACCGTCCAGCCTTCGCCGTAAATTAAGCCAAACCATGGCCCATGCTTAATTTCCAGGCCACCTTCAATATAGGTGCCATCACTATATTTATGTTTATCCTCGTTTTCTAAATCCATATAGCCGCCAACGCCTGACTCGCCATAAAAACGGTATGAAGTGGTATTCAGCGTCGGTGTTTTCGTATCATCATGCTCCGCCGGGTGCAGCATCTCAGCGGCCCGAACGGGGGTGCAAAAAGCCAGAACACCGAGCGCCCCGCAGAGGTATTTTTTATTTTTCATCATATTTTAAAAGACAATAATGGTTGTTTTAAAATTATTTCATGCAGAATGCACGATCGGTTTTGCTTCTGCCCTTTGCTCTTCCGGCGTTAGCCCTTTGATATATTTACTGTACTTCCACCATGCGAAGCCCAGGAAAAGCACTATTCCCCCCACGTTATAAAAAACGATCGTCAAGATATTCCCACCCGTCGGGAATGTAGACGCGACAAACCCAATGGTAAAAATAACAATCAACATAGAGACAATCGTAATACCCGTTTTCTGTGAACCCATTTTGAAATCACGCGGCAGATGATCGTATTTACGGCGAAGATTAAGGTATGCCAGCATAATGAATAACGGCGGCAACATTGAAGCAGCCGCGGTCATATTAATAATGGTATTCATTAAATCCTGAACGGTATTAGAGCCCAGCATCGGGATAATCATCAGAGGAATAACAATCAAAAATTGAATCCACGCCGCGCGGGCAGGCACACCATTTTTATTCAGCTCGACGGTTTTTTGACCAAAAATACCGCTGGGGATTTCCGAGAAGAATATTTTGACCGGCGTCGCCGTCCACATCAGCAATGACCCGAACATGGCGGTGAAGGAAACCAGGCCAACAAAGCGATTAATTAAGATTTCCGGCAGGCCGAAATAAACCGCCATGCCGTGGAACACCTGCACCGACCCGCCTGTGAATTTCAGCTCTTTACTGCTCACAAAGACGTTAATCAGCACCGACGAAATCGAATAAAGAACGCCGATAAAAATCCCCGCCAGGATTATCACTTTAACGAACGATTTCGCCCCGCCCTTCACGTCATTCACGTACACCGCAACGGATTCAGCGCCGCCGGCTGCCATGAAAATCCAGGTCGTAATACCGAGGAATGCCCAGTTAAAGTCAGGGATCATGGCCTCAACGGTAATCGGGTCTGCGGGCTGAATACCGCCCACCAGCGCGGTGCCTGAGAGCAAAATATACGACAACGTGAGCAGCAACATGAGAGATGAAGTGACGGAGGTAATCGGCCCCAGCATTTTTGCGCCATTGGTCGACACCCAGGTTGATAGCGCAAACAGCACCATGCTCAGCAGCGTGGTGGCTATCGGCGTCAGAATGTATTCATAGCCGAGGAACGCATATGAAGCATAGGCAATAACACGCGGCAATAAAGAAGTGAAAAAGAACAGGTTAACGAACCAATAGGTGTACGCGGTAATAAACGCCCAGCGGCCACCCAATGCACTTTTCACCCAGGCGTAGACCCCGGCCTCTGAATTTTTATTCAGTGACACAAACTCGGCGATAATCAAACAGAACGGAATAAAATAGAGCAACGTAGCCAGAAAAAACATCGGGGCCGACGCTAACCCAAGTTCGATATTGTTATTGATGACGTTATTAAAACTGTAAACAGCGGCAAAGGTCAGCGACAGCAGGCCAAACTTGCCGATGGTATTACGTTTAGTATCAGACATAACACATCTCCACGCAGTTTCCTTCCGTGGGTAACCCGAAGGGTCTGCGTTGTTTGTAGGATAGAGGGCGTTAACCACTAATGTATATTTTAGTAAAAAATTTAGTAAAACAAAGAGTAGAAGTCTGGTTGCTTTAACCCGATCACGAAAATAGTGTGAGGTATGCAGCGATGAAAAGGAGGAGATGCGCCAGCCGAGGGAGGGCTGGCGACGATGCGGATATTATTTCACTGCTTTTGGCACCGCCCGAGGCGAGGTTACCAGACGTTTCTTCTGTTTATTTTCAAAACGGGTGATCCACCACCAGGCAAGTCCGGAGAACACTGCGGTCATAAAGACGTTAATAAAGAAGGCGTTAACCAGATCCACACCCGGCGGGAACGCAGAGGCGGCCATGCTGACCACAAAAATAATCATCAGCATAGAAACGACGCTCATCCCAACCGCTTTTGACCCCATGCGGAAATCACGCGGGGTGTCATCGTGCTTCCAACGGAAGACAAAGTAGGCCGCCATAATAAATATTGGCGGCAACATCGCCGTCCCCGCCGTCAGGTTGATGGCGGTATTCATCATCTGTTGGACGCTGGCGGAGCCGAAGCCGTTAACAATAAGCATCAGCAGCACAAAAACAAACTGCCACCACGCCGCACGCACCGGCACGCCGTGTGCATTCAGTTCGGTGGTTTTCTTGCCATAAATCCCTTCCGGGATTTCCGAGAAGTGAATTTTGACCGGGGCCGCCGTCCACATCATCATGCTGCCGAAGATGGCGATAAACAGAATAATGCCGACAAAACGCCCCATTAGTGCTTCAGGAATATGGAAGTACGCGCCAAGACCGGTGAAGATTTCCACCATCCCCGCCGCGTAAGTGAGATCTTCTCGTGCGACAAAAACGTTCACTAATAGCGAGCCCAGGGCGTACATGCCGCCGATCAGCACCCCGGCGGTAATGATCACTTTGATGAAGGATTTCTGCCCGCCTTTTGTATCATTCAGGTAAGCCGCAACGGTTTCTGCCCCGCCCGCCGCCTGGAAAATCCAGCACATGATGCCAAGCGTTGCCCAGTTGATGGTCGGCGTCATTGCCGCCAGCGTAATCGGCTGCGCCGGTACGTGCCCGCTGCCCAAAGCCGTGAAAGCCCCGACCACGTAGATAGCAAACAGCGCAAAGACGCCGTAGGCCACGCATTCAGAAATTTTCCCCAGCCACGTCGCGCCCTTGGTCGAGATATGGGTTGCCATCGCAAACAGCACAATCGAAATCAGCGACGTCACCATCGGCGAGAACGGTATTGAGTACCCCATAATGGCGTAGGAGGCATAGGCCACGACGTTCGGCAGTAATGAGAGGAAGAAGAACAGATTCACAAACCAGTACAGGAATGAGCCCAGATAGGCCGCGCGAGTCCCCAGCGGCTGCTTCAGCCAGGCGTACATGCCTGATTCAGAATTTTTATTCGCCGAGACAAATTCGGCGATGATAAAGACAAAGGGAATGAAGTAAACCACCGTCGCGAATAAGAAAATCGGCGCTGAACTCAGCCCTAACTCGATATTGTTATTGACGATATTTCGTACGTTAAAGACCGCCGTAAATGCCATCGACAGCAGGGCGAACTTGCCTATTTTTGCCCGAATTGATGTGGACATACGTCCTCCGAAAATTCACATCCCCCGTTATGGGGAAGTACAGGGAAGACCAGCGGGGCGTGCCGCTGGCCTTGGTGCGCACCGTAACTAGCGTTATTTATTAAGAAAATAGCCGTCTTCAATAGTGACTCTGAGGATCACTTTTTTTACCCATTCATCGCTGATAAAGCGGTAAGCCTCTTCGGTGTCGCAGATAACCATCTGCCCCTCGTTTACCGTCACGATTTCACCGACGCCTTTCAGGTATTCCCGATCGGTTTCGTCCCGGTAGCAGGCCACCGTTCGCAGCTGCTCTTTCGGCGCGAACTCAATTTTTTGCCGCCCCTGAAGGTAGTAATGCACGTCGAAATAACGACGACTCCCCGCAAACAGCGCGTCAGTACAGCTCTCGGTGCTTACCCGATAAGAGAGCGAGTCACCGATCGAATGGGCCACGCCGGGGCGAATATTGTCGATGTTATTGATGGCTTCCACGCAGCGCTGCCACTTCCGGCCGCTGTGATAGATCTGCTTAAACTCTTCTAAATTATCGAGAACTCTCATTGTTCAGCCTCGCTATGTGAAACAGGAGAAAAGAAATCAGCGCCGAAGTTATGATGCGCGAGCGCCTGCGAGGTGCTGCGCCCGCCTTCCAGCGGCAGCAACGTAAAACCGTAATTGAAAGGTTTAAGCCACACGCGCCAGCTATCCAGCACTTCGCTCCCCCACGAGTTGGAGCCGAGTCCGAGCAGTTGAGCGTCAATGTTTAGCGTGATGTCGTCGCTGCGCCGAAGCTCATTACAGTGCTGCGCGGCGTGCAGGTTTTCAGCGGTGTAGTGCCAGGCACTAATGTTGATGGGTTGGCTTGGCACCACCAGCAGGCCGCTACCGTGACGGTCGGTAAACGACGCCCAGCGCACATGCTGGCGGTTGCCGTTGTTCTGCGGGAAGGGATAGTTGACGAACATACCATCAACGGTGGTGCGCCAAAGATCGATGATGTTGCTTTGTTGGCTGTCGGCGTAGTTCTCGCCGGGGCCACGGCCGTAATAATTAACCTGCTCAAACTCGCCGTTGATCCCCAGCATAAAGCCGATGCACGGCACGATATGGGGATAATCACCGTAGCACTCGCCCTGCAGCTCAACGTTGATATGCCCCTGGGGGGTAATCTGCCAGCGATAGGTGCAGCGCATACCAAAGTCGAATACCGGCGGTGCAATAATCGTCCGGGTAGAGATAACCGCCGTGTCGCCGTGCATTTCAGCGTTAAACTCGCGTAAATGCTCCTGCATAATCGGCAGGTGCGCGGGTTCCCACAGCCCTTCAAACTCCTGCTTATGGTTATCAATCATCGGCTTGAAGAAGTTGATTTTCGGCTCACGGGTGACCTGATTAACCCCATTCACCTGCCACTCGGTCAGCTTGCCGCTCACCTTCGAGAACACGACGTGGAAGTTGTGCCCAATAATGCGGTAGCTCAAGCGTTCGTCGGCAACCTGCAGCGGCGTGGCGCTGGTATTTATCCACGGCGTTTTTGCCGCCGTCTGCGCTTTTAGCGGGAACTGATATACCGCAATGGCGTGATTAGCCTCGCTGTACAGGGTGCGGGAGTCTTTGGTCACGCTGATATTAATAAAGGTTTCACGCTCATCAAGCTTCGGCAGCGCAATGCTGACCTCGCGGGCGCTGTTGGCGGCCAGCCCTTCCACTTTCAAACGCTGGCTGGAGAGTGTTTCGCCCTCGGCACGGATCTCCACGTTCAGGGTGTAATCGTCCAGACTGGAGAACCACAGTTTGTTCTCAATACGCAGAATGCCGCGCTGAAGATCTTCGGCCCGGACTTTTACCGGCGCAATGACCTGTTTGTATTCCTGTAGCCCTGGCCCCGGCGTTTGGTCGGAGAAGATCAGCCCATCAAGGCAGAAATTGTAGTTGTTGGGATAATCGCCGTAGTCGCCGCCATAGTTGTACCGCACCGCGCCAGTTTCGTCAGTGGCCTGAATACCGTGATCGCACCACTCCCATACATAGTGGCCCTGAATGCTGTCGTGCTGATAAAAGACATTTTGATATTCGGTCAGGCCGCCCGGGCCGTTACCCATTGCGTGGGCGTATTCACAGATAATGCGCGGCTTAGCATGCGGATATTCCCCAAACTCGTTCATCAGCGGCACACGGGTATACATGGTCGAAATAATATCCACGACCTCTGCATCACGATCCTCTTCATAATGAACAAGGCGCGTATCGTCCAGCGCTTTGCAGGCGCGGTACATCGCACGAATATTGCAGCCGTAGCCGGATTCATTCCCCAGCGACCAGATGATGATTGACGGGTGGTTTTTCTGCGCATGAACGTGACGCACGATGCGCTCGACGTAGATGTGTTCCCACTCCGGGTCGTCGGTGATACGGCTCAGGTTGCCGACGTTGGCGAAACCGTGCGATTCCACGTCCGTTTCTGCCATCACGAACAGGCCATAAATATCACACAGTTCGTAAAAACGCGGATCGTTCGGGTAGTGGGCGGTACGCACTGAGTTGATGTTGTACTGCTTCATCAGCTGCAGGTCTTTTTCGACGCGATCCATCCCCACAGCGCGGCCTTTCAGGTGGTCGTTGTCGTGGCGGTTGACGCCGTGCAGCATCAAATAGTGGTTGTTGACGTAAAACAGGCCGTCGCGCACTTTAATATCGCGGAAGCCAACGCGCTGCGGGATGATTTCAAGAATTTCACCTGCGGCGTTTTTCAGCGTCAGCACCAGGTGATACAGATATGGGTTTTCTGCCGACCACTGCTGAGGGGCTTTTACCTCAATCGAAAAATCGGTATTAAGCTGCCGATCAACCGTTAAATGCTCTTTCACCCCGTGATAAAGCGCAGTGTCGCCATCGAACAGGGTGTATTCCAGCGTGGTCCCGGCGGCTGGGGTCGCGAGGTTCTCCAGCATCAACTGGCAGGCAAGTGTCGCATCGCGATAGTCATCGCTAAAATCAGTCCGCAGCGTGAAGTCCTGCACATGCAGCGGATGTTTCCCTAACAGGTACACGTCACGGAAAATCCCCGCCGTCCACCACATATCCTGATCTTCAATGTAGGTCGAGTCCGCCCATTGCATGACGCGAACGGCCAACAGATTGTCGCCGGTTTTCACCGCCGCACTGATATCAAATTCGGCCGTCAGGCGGCTCCCTTTACTGAACCCGATATACTGGCCGTTAACGTAGACTTCAAAATAGGTTTCTACGCCATCAAATTTGATAATCGTTTGTTTACCCTGCCAATTATCACCGAGGGTAAACACACGCTGGTACGCGCCAGTCGGGTTGTCGGTTGGCACAAACGGCACGTCAATCGGGAACGGAAAACCTTCATCGGTGTACTGCAACTGGCCGTGGCCTTCCATCTGCCACATTCCCGGCACGGTAATTGAGCCCCAGCCTTCAATCATCTCAGCGGTAAACGCTTCAGGAACCAACAATGGATTGGTAAAGAACCGGAAGTTCCACTGCCCGCTGAGGGATAAGAAATGATTACTGTTTTCACGCACAAACGAACGCGCTTTCGCCAGTGAATCATAAGCGAAGAAATAGGCGCGCGGCGGCAGCCTGTTTTCATGAGTAAGTTGAAGATTTTCCCAGCGATTCATCTCGCCTCCCTGTACGCACTAAATAATTGCGTTTTATTTTAGTAAAACTTTTACCAAATAAAATAAGCAGAGACGATTTGCTTTAACTCGATCACAAAATGAGCATTCGGGACAGGGGTGTATCAGCAGGTCAGGGATACCGCCGGAAAACGGTTGTTCTCCGGCGCCAGGGGAAGCTAGCGCGTGGTACCGCGCAGTTTGAGGACGCTGGGAACAAACACATTGAGCGGCAGAGCACGGCCATCACGGGCTTTTTCAACCAACAGATTAACGCCCTGGCTGCCCATCATTTCGGAATGGATACGCACCGTGGAAAGCGGTGGGAAGGTAAAACGTGCGGTTGGGATATCGTTCACGCTGATCAGCGAAATGTCGCCCGGTATCTTCAGCCCACGTTCATGGATGGCTCGTAAAACGCCAATCGCGATGGAGTCTGACGCCACAAACAGCGCAGAGGGATAATCGCCCTGGGCCAGCATCGTCTTTGCCAGTTCGTAACCCGATGAGCTTGAGAAACCGCCGCGCCAGATGTCGTTCTCGGACACTACGCCCTTCAGGCGGCCATATTCGGCGAAGGCTATCTCACGAATATCCGCTTTTCCTGGCCGATCCTGACCACCAATGAACCCAATACGCGACACGCCCTGGGCAATAAAGAAATCAATAACCTCTTTGGCAATCCTTACCAGATCAATGTCTACGGCATCGTACTGGCCGCCTGGCTCGTGAAAATCGATGAAACAGAGGTTATCTGTCATCGCGCGAAGGGTTTCACGGGTCCCATCAGAGGGCTGGCCAACCACCAACACGCCGGTCACCTTTTTTAGCTCTGGCAGGGCATGCCCGAGATAACAATTCGTTAATTCGATCCCTAATTTTTCACATTGCGTTTCAATCCCATGGCGAATAGCCAGGTAGTAAGGATCGTTAATTTCCAGATCTTGCTGATAGCTGTAGAGCGCCAAAAAATGATGCTGGCCTACGGGATTGGCCAACATTCTGCGCGAACTGCTGTTTTTATATTCCAGCTTTTCCGCTATTTCGAGTATCCGCCGCTTGGTTTCTTCTTTCACGTTCAGGCCTGGGTCGTCATTCAACACCCGCGACACCGTCGCCAGTGAAACGCCCGCCTCAACCGCAATGTCTTTCAATGTCGCCATCTTTTTCCCTACCGGACAAAGCTCTTTGTTTGCCCATAGTGTAAAGCAAGCCTGGGGACATGCATCTGTTTTTAGTAAAAATTAGCGATTTTTTAGCCACTACGATGAGGGAACAAGATAAATAAATACGGGCGTCAGCCTTTTATCTATGCCATATAAAATTTTCGTCAACGGGATAAATAAAATTTATATACCACGGCAATAATGACAATGACGTTTACGAGCACCGTAATAAAAAACCATTTTCTGAACGGCTGTTTTTGCGTTTTATGGCGAAAACTTTTTTGGGCCAGAATCGCCCCGGGCCAGCCACCTACCAGACCAAAGATAAGCAACGTTGCCTCCGGCACGCGCCGCCAGGCCTTTACCGCAGCCAGTTTGTCACCGCCGTAAACCAGCAGCGTGAGCACATTCACCAGCCCAAACCACATAACCAAAGAGTGAGGCATCAAAGCGCTGCCCACCGCGGCGAGCACCAGAAGAAAATAGCAGAATTGGTTAAGGATCATAGGATATCGCAGCAATAGGTCATTGAAAATAAAACGTAATTATACCTAAAATTTCACATGGCTCTGCCAGTTAATTTGGATGTCCGGATAACAGCGGCTCAATCACGCCCGGCAGCTGCGAAAGCAAATACAATACAAGGCCAACCGAGCCGCCCACCAGCGTGCCGTTAATGCGGATAAACTGCAGGTCTTTGCCGATGTTCAGCTCAATCTGCCGCGACATATCTTTTGCGTCCCAGCTTTTCACCGTGTCGCTAATGTGCCGGGTAAGAAACGCAGAGAAATCCGGCGCTACGTGCCGTGCCGCCTGCTCAAGATGCTCATTCAGCGAAGCCCGGAGCGAGGCATCGGCCATCAGCGTTTCGCCCAGCCACTGCCCCGCTTCGGCAATGCGCTTTTGCAGCCGGGAATCTTCGCTGGCGATGTCAGTTTTCAGCCAGCCGCGCAGGTCGTTCCAAAGCTCGCCGAGGTAAAGGTTAAACTTCTCATCCTCCTTCAGGTAACTTTTGATCGTTTCCGCTTTGGCGGCCATTTCCGGGTCATTTTTTAGATTGTCGATAAGCCGTTGAACCGCGCTGTCAAAGGCGCGGCGAATCTGGTGCGTTTTGTCCTGGCTGACGTCATCCAGCAGGGAGTTAACGGCGTCGGACACCAGCTCCGCACTTTGCTCCCCCAGCCATTCGGTGGGCAATACCTTCGCCTTAACCGGGTGCTCGGTTTCCAGCCAGTGGACGATTTGGCGGGCAATAAACTCCCGGCTGGCCGGTTTCTCCAGCAGCGCCAGCAACTGAGCAATCACCGAGTCGAGCAAGGCCTGATGCCGGTTGTTTTTGGTCAGGCTTTCCAGCAGCATCGCGCTGGAGTAGCTGAGGTCGACTTTATCTATCGCCTTATGCACCGCGCGGCGAATCAGCCCCTGAATGCGTGCGTCGTCCGTCAGCGATAAAAACGCCTCCATGACCTTGAGCAAATGCTGCCCTACCCGCTGCGCATTGTCCGGCTGGCGAAACCAGTTGCCCATCATCTGCGCCGGTTCGTGGCGGCGAATAAGGTCAATCAGCGACTGGGTATCGAGAAACTTCTCCTGCACGAACTTGCCGAGGTTCTCGCCGATTCGGTCTTTATTACGCGGAATAATGGCCGTATGCCGGGAGATAAACGGGATCGGGACGCGGCGAAACAGCGCCACAACCGCAAACCAGTCCGCCAGCGCGCCAACCATCGCCGCTTCAGAAATAGCTTTCAGGCCGCTAACCCAGAAGCTTGGCGGCAGGAATAAGGTGGCGACAAACGTCGCGGCGGCAATCAGCAACAGCGAGAGCGCCAGCCGTTTTGCACGCTTTAATTCGGTGAGTTTTTCCATCATTTAAGCGTAGCGCCCGTCTCTGCCACCAGCCAGTCATGGAACAGCGTGACCTCCGGGCGGCGGCTGGACCGCTCAGAGCGAACGATAAAATAGGCCCAGGTCAGCGGCCATTTGTGCTGCGGGAAAAGCTGACGCAGCTGCCCAAGATCGATCGGCTGCTGCACCAGCGCTTTGCGCACCACCGCCACGCCACGGCCGCTTAACGCCGCGAGGATCACCGCCGACGTGGAGTTAATATGCAGTCCGTTTTGCTCGCACAACGCTACGCCAACGTGCTGAGAAATTGTTTCCCAGTCCGGGAAGTTAGCGCCAGGGTGCGGCGTATCGTCGTAGATAAGCTTCTGCTTCGACAGCCAGTCGGCCTCGGTCACGCCGTTGAGCAGTTGCGGGCTGCAGACGATTACCGCCTCTTCATCCATCAGCCAGGTCGACTGCAAACCAGGCCAGTTGCCGGGGCCACAGCGAATGCCTAAATCGGCTTCACCGTGCAGCACGTCGGTGAGTTTTTCGGTGACGTTCAGACGCAGGTCGATGCTGTCGTGCTGCTCGGAAAAGCGATTCAGGCGCTCCATCAGCCAGTTCATCATCAACACCTGCGAAGCCGTGATCACCACCACGGCTCTCGCCCTGGCGCCACGCAGCTTATTCAGACCCTGCTCGAGGCCGTCCAGGCCGGCGGTGATATCCTGCAGCGCGTCTCTCGCCTCATCAACCAAAGTCAGCCTTTCTTTCCCGCTCCTCGTGCGGTGCAGCAGCGGATGGCCGACCCACTCTTCCAGCGAACGAACAAGCTGCCCGACGGCGGCGGGGGTTACGCCCAGCTCTTGCGCTGCCCCGGTAAAACTGCCGTGACGTGCGGAGGCTTCAAAGGCGTGGAGCCATTTCAGGCGATTTAGCGATCTCATGTTTTCTCTTCGCAAAAGACGACATACCGACAAGATAGTTTTTCTTTCTCGATATGCAAGTTCTTATGCTTCGTCAGGCCCAAATGGGTTTGGCATTCTGTCGCCATTCCGGAGGCCCACAGCAGGCTGCTTCCTCTTATTAAGCCAAAAGAAACGAGGTCATCATGTCTACATCATTCGCAGGTAAGAAACTTTTAGTTGTTGGCGGCACCAGCGGTATGGGCCTGGAAAGCGCCCGTCAGGTGCTGGAAAACGGCGGGAAAGTTGTGCTGGTCGGCAACCGCGTCGAGAAAGCCGAGCAGGCACGTCAGGCGCTATCTGCCCTGGGCGAAGTGTCCGTCATCGTCGCGGACCTGATGAGCCGCGAAGGGATGCGCAAAGTGATGGAGGTGATTAACGCCGGGCACCGCGACATCAGCCTGCTGGTGAACGCCGCCGGGGTTTTCTTCCCGAAAGCCTTTACCGAACATGAAGAAGCGGATTACGACATGTACATGAGCATTAACCGCGCAACCTTCTTTATCACCCGCGAAGTGGTGAAAAACATGGTCGCAGCAGGGATTAAAGGCTCCATCGTCAACATCGGTTCCATGTGGGCACAGCAGGCTATCGGCGCCACGCCTTCTTCCGCCTACTCCATGGCGAAAGCCGGTTTGCATGCGCTGACGAAAAACCTTGCTATTGAACTGGGTTCACACGGCATCCGCGTGAACGCGATTTCCCCGGCCGTAGTGCATACGCCAATTTATGAAGGCTTTATTCCTAAAGAGGATGTGGTGGGCGTGATGGGCAGCTTCGACAGCTTCCACCCAATAGGTCGCGTCGGCACCCCGCGCGACGTTGCAGAAGTGGTCAGCTTCCTGCTGTCTGACAGCACCACCTGGGTCACCGGCGCGCTGTGGGACGTGGACGGCGGCGTGATGGCGGGCCGCAACTAGGCGCAACTGTCCTTCTCCAGAATGGGCTGCCTCTTAGTAACAAATATGCTCTATGAAGGGTCGGCTAAAGTTCCGTTCACTTCCAGCCCTGTTTTATCTGTCATCACCGAAGCGGTGAACGACTCGGGGAAGTCACCGTCACTTCCCCGAGACCCCGGACTCCCGGCCAAATAAATCGCCGCAAGCGGTAAACCTCCGTTTTATCTCCCAGTCCTGGGTCGNNGCGATGAGCTCGCCGGGCGCCGGGGCTGTCCGGGGGATGGCGTTATCCCCCGGACACGTTCACCGTACTCTGAACGTGCAGGGGGAAACTGATTTACGGGTGAACGGAATAACTGCGGATCGAAAAATATCTCCTGGAAGATTTGAAAGAAAAATTTGTGTAAGAGACAGCCCATACGGAATAGGAAAATGCCTTATTCCCCCGTCAGATCACGGTGAAAAAACATCGTTAGTGCCAGGATAAATGAAACGTAACCAAAAGGAGATTAACGATGTATAAAACCATCTTAATGCCGGTGGATGTTTATGAAATGGAGCTCACGGACAAAGCCATTCGCCATGCCGAATATCTGGCGAAGGAGTCTGAGGGCACTATCCACCTTCTGTACGTTCTGCCTAAATCCCCGCTGTTTAATACCCACGGTTTTTCCTCTGACATCCGTAAATTCGACGAATATCTGAAGAAAAACGCCGAAGAAAAGATGGAAGAACTACGCGGGCACTTCTCGCTGCCGAAAGAACGCGTGGTGCTGGAGATCCGCTACGGTTCGGTGCGGGATGAGGTTAACGAGGTCGCGCAGGAAATTCACGCGGATGTGATTATTGTCGGTTCGAAGAATCCGTCTATTTCTACTCATCTGCTGGGCTCTAACGCCTCCAGCATTATTCGCCACGCCCGCTTCCCGGTCTTCGTTGTCAGATAGAGAGTAAATAAATAGCCTGCTTATGCAGGCTATTTTAGTTCGAGTTAAATAACGCTTCCCCAGACTAAATTCCCCTGATGGAAGGTCGCGGTTCGCGGAGAAATACGCGCCACGGCTTCTGCCGAACAGGACGCATCCACCAGCACGAAGCTTGCCTCATCCTCTGCCTTCGGCCACACCTGTTTGCCTTTGTCGTCCAGCGGCAAAATATTGCCGGTGGCAATGGCCAGCGAACGCGACAGGCTCAGCTCGCTCGGGCGAACGTAAAGCTGGGCATAAAGGTTGGCTTTTTCCAGCATGTCGCCCAGCCCGTAAGGCGACCAGTGGTCAATCACGCTATCGGTACCGGTCATCACCAGCACGCCCTTTTGCTGTAGCTGCCTGAGCGGCATATGCAACGTGCCGATAGGCACGGTGGAGGCAATGCTAATCTGCTGGGCCGCCATACGCGTGGCAATGTCATCCACCTGCTGCGGGGTTAAGGTCGCCAGCGCAAAGCCGTGGCTGATGGTCAGTTTGCCTTTAAGCTGCGGGGTTTTCTCCACCGTTTCCACCATGTAATTCACCGCCGCGACGCCCGCCGGGCTGGTTTCATGCAGGTGGATATCCACGCCTTTGTCGTAATCAAGCGCAATCTGGAACATGGTGTCGAGCGACTTCTCCATCGCGCCGTCAACGTTGGTTGGATCCAGGCCGCCGACGTAGTGTGCCCCGGCCTGCATCGCTTCGCGCATCAGCGGTTCAGATTTCGACAGCAGCAGGCCATGCTGCGGAAACGCCACGATTTCGCAGCTCAGCCCGGACTTTCTCTGCTCCAGCACCGCCTGTAGGTTTTCAAGGTTTTTCAGGCCGGAAACCGGCTCGATGTTGCAGTGGCTACGGGCAATGGTTGAACCTTTGGACTGGATAAGATCGATAAGCTTGCCGGCACGTTCACGGGTGTAAGGCTGAAGCTCAGGCAGAATTTTACGCTCGTAGGCAATCATATCCATGATGGTGGTGCCTTCCGGGCGGTTATGCACCTGCCACGGGCCGCCGTAGAACGTTTTGTCCAGGTGAATGTGCATATCGCGCATGGCCGGGAGCAGCAGTTTGCCGCCAGCATCATAAGCGTGCAGAGAACCGTCCGGGTGAGATTTATTGGCGCGCAGTGCCGCAATTTTGCCGTCTTTGATTTCGAGCGTGTGCAGTTCGGTGCGGGTGCTGACGGCGGTTTCGCCCTCGTAGTTAAACCCTGTTTCCAGCAGCACGTTGTCCAGGTAATAGTGTTTTTCACTGAGGGTCTTCATCTGGCTGCCGCTCTCGCTAACATTTGCAGGTGTTTTTGCGGCCCAGGCCGCGGTTCCGGCTGCCCCAAACAGCGCACAGGCGGCGGCGACCTTGCCGCCTCCGCTGATAAAATCACGACGGCTTTTTTCAATTTCAGTCATTTTTATTTTTCTACCCAGAGAGATTAATAGAGGTGAGGTTTACGGCGGCTATGCGCCCGCGTCTCTCAATAATTGAGCAATTTCGCGGTAGCCTTTTTCTTCGGCCAGCTCCAGCGGCGTTTTGCCGTACTTATCCGTCATGTGCGGATTAGCGCCGTTTTCCAGCAGCAGAGAAACGATCTCTTGCTGCTTTTTACCGCCGTCGTTCAGCACGATGGCCTCAAGCAGCGGCGTCCAGCCGAGGAAATTGGTGTGGTTGACGTTGATCCCGGTGTGTTCCAGCAGCTCACGCACAATCTCAACGTGGCCTTTTTCGCTGGCAGGCGTAATACCTACGCCGCCAAAACGGGTTAAGCGAGTCAGGTCCGGCCTGGCGGGTAACAGCAGGCGTAACAGTTTGAGATCGTTATTCAGGCAGCTAATCAGGAAAGGGTTGAAACAGGTTTCATCCTGCTGATTAATGTCCGCGCCTGCGTCAATCAACAGCGCCACGCAGTCATATTTTTGGCTCAAGCTGGCGAGGGTGATCGCCGTTCTTCCCTGGCGGTTGGTCACGTTAATGTCCACGCCACGTTCCAGACATGCCTTAAGCGTTGCGGCTTCCCCTTCCAGGGCCGCCGTCAGAAACCCGGTAACCAGCTCTTTTTCAGACATACTGTTCTCCTGTCGTTCGCGGTTATTGCTGAAATTCGAGAATAACAACGCCCTGGGGGGAAGAACATCCGCTTAAAAAAGATTCATCGCTGATGCCGCTATTGTTGAATGCATTTTAATAATCCCTCGAAAATGTGTCAGAATCCCCGCATTGCGCGCCGTGAAAAGGGAGCACGAAATGAATTCCATCTTTACCGAAGAGAATTTGCAGGCTTTTACCTGCGCCGCCCGCTACGGCAGCTTTAGCCGCGCGGCCGAAGAGCTGGGCGTGACCACCTCCGCGATCAGCTACACCATTAAGCGCATGGAGACCTGGCTCGACGTGACGCTTTTTATCCGTAATACCCGCAGCATTGAGCTGACCGAATCCGGGGTCTATCTCTACCGCAAAGCCAGCGATTTATTGAACGATTTTCAAGGGATCCGACGGGGAATTGACACGATTTCGCAGGGGATCGAAGCCAAAGTCAGGATCTGCATAAACCACCTTCTCTACACGCCTCAGCATACCGCCAGCCTGTTACAAATCCTCAAACAGCAGTTCCCCGGCTGCCAGATAGCCATCACCACCGAGGTGTACAACGGCGTTTGGGACGCGATGCTCAACAACCAGGTTAACGTGGCGATTGGCGCGCCGGATGCCCTGCTGGGCGGCGGCGGCATTGACTACACGGAGATTGGCGTCATCCGCTGGGCGTTCGCCGTGGCGCCCGGTCATCCGCTGGCGGCGGTGCAGGAACCTATCCCCGAAAGCCAGCTCAGGCTGTATCCGAACATCATGGTCGAGGACACCGCCTCCACCATCAATAAAAAAGTGGGCTGGCTGCTCCACGGCCAGGAAGCGATTGTAGTGCCGGACTTCAACACCAAATGCCAGTGCCAGATCCTGGGCGAAGGCATCGGCTTTCTGCCGGATTACATGGTGCGCAGCGCGGTAGAAAGCGGCCAGTTAGTCACCCGCCAGGTGCACAACCCGCGCCAGAATTCACGCATGTTACTCGCCACCCAGCACGCGGCGACAGGCCAGGTGACCCGCTGGATCAAACAGCAATTTCAGCCCGGCGGCGTGCTGGCCGGGCTATATCAGGACTTGATGTACCAGGACTAACCCGCCTTTCAGCATCTCGCAATCAGGAATAACTGCGCTTTTATTAGCGCAGTTTAATAATCGCTAAGAGCGTAAAAATAAAAATCACAATTATTCACAAAAAGTATTTATCGCTAACAAATAAACGCTTTTTTAATTAAATAAAATAGCAATTCATGCGTTTGAAAATTTAATAAATTGCTAACAACTGACCGATGTGGAATTAATTACGCTCACCTGCAAACCTATGAAATTTATTTAGGGGTTAATCCTGATGTCAGAAATTATTTCAACACCTGTCACTTACCAGGTCGATAAGCAAACCTTTGAAGGCGCGCTGGTCTATCAGGCAAACCACAGCGCTGCGCTCCCGGGCATTCTGA
>NZ_JACARU010000067.1:0-13152 GCF_013386425.1 Cedecea sp. P7760
ATTCTATGTCTTTAATTACATGCTCGTAACATGTTCTTAAAATAAAAGAACGTAAATGAGATCGGGGATGCTGGAGGATATGGAGTGTCTGAGGTTATTTTAGTCAATCATCAGGTGAAGTTTGACCCTGGCTGCAATGCCCTTTCATCGATGAACGCGCCTGAGCGAAAAATTACTCTGCCCTGTTCTTCATCACGTTGTTTTAGCGTACTGCTATTGCATCATGGTGAGGTTATCACCATAAAAAATTTCATGATATTCATCTTGAGTGCTTAGGATCCCGAATATCGGGATCCTGACATAGCATTTACCACCCTTTTACGGCATCACCGTGATAAATCTTATCAGCGGCGGCGGCCACTTCATCGGTCTGGTATGCCTTCACAAGGTTTTTCACATTTTCGCTGTCTTTATTATCTTCCCTGGCAACGATAATGTTCACGTAGGGCGAGTTTTTATCTTCAACAAACAGGCCATTTTTTGCGGGAGTCAGCCCAATCTGGCTTGAATAGTTGGTATTGATAATCGCGAGATCGATTTTATCATCATCAATAGCTCGGGTAAGTTGAGCCGCTTCTACCTCAACAATTTTCAGCTGCTTAGGGTTTTCGACGATATCGAGAGAGGTTGGCAGCAGCCCGACGTTATCCTTGAGCTTGATAAGTCCCTGCGTCTGGAGCAGCAGCAGCGAGCGGCCAAGGTTTGTTGGATCATTGGGTACGGCCACCTGTGCCCCATTCTTCAGCTCTGATACGGCTTTAATTTTGCGGGAATAACCGGCGATAGGATAAACAAAAGTATTGCCCACGGCGGCCAGCTTATAGCCACGTTCTTTTATTTGCTTATCCAGATAAGGGCCGTGCTGGAAGGAGTTAGCGTCGATATCGCCGCTGCTCAGCGCAGAGTTAGGCAGCACATAGTCGGTGAAGGTCACCACTTCTACGTCAAGATTGTATTTTTCTTTGGCGACCTTTTTGACGGTATCCCAAAGGGGTTGATCGATACCTGCGCTGATGCCTACTTTAATATGGTTCGCGTCCTGCTTAGGCCCACAGCCTGCAAGCAGCATAACCCCTGCCATTGAAGCAGCCAGCAGAGAAATTTTTACAGTATGTTTTATCGCCGAGCGCATAAATTACGTCTTCCTTAAACCAATAAAAATAACAAATTTGAAATTACCCACCGTTCAGGTGCGGCCGGAAGAGTTTTTCAAACTGCACTAATACTGGCAAATAAGAAAAAGACATAACCTATGTATAAAAAAGTCTGAGGTCGTGTACATTGCCGATAGCGGGGACGCAATATTTAATCACTGCTTCGCGACGGCAAAATAGCACACTCTTTATCCAGCAATGCTTCCACCGAGGCACGATTATTACGGTCCCAGCCCCGCTTAGTGGTAAGCAAAATAAACCCTTTTTGCTTACCGTAGGTTGTGGGAATGACGGCCACGCCCCACTCCGCCAGCTGTTCAGGCGTTAAATGGAAATGACTCGCGACGCTGTTAATCGGGTCAATTCCCATCACGGTCGGCTGCATCACCCGCCGCGCGTACCAGGTGTAACGCAGGAGCTTATCGGGCAACTGTTGCCATTCTTCCGTTATAAAGGGGCGTTCTGCCAGCATTTGACGCCTGACGTCCTCACGCAGACAAGTCAGGTGGATATGCAGCTGATTTTGGCTACGACCGTAGGCCGAGTTAATGGCCAGGCCTAGCCTGTCGTCCGGCACAGGGGCTCCGTACTGGTACGCCAAAAGACGGCGCATAAGCCAGGCGTAGCCAAAGTAATCCGTGCGGCCTTCTGCCGCCAGTTCCGGGCTTTCAATGCCGCTCAACTTCTCCGTGGGCACCAGAATAAAATGATAGGGATAACGCGGGTTCTGGATAACGCTAAAACCGTGAGCCTTCCCCTCCGGCATGTAGATCTGTTGGCAAGGTGCCGGACTGCTCGTTTGCTGATAGTTGGTCATGCATACCTTATCGACCACGCCCCACAGCGCGTCGGAGCGGGCACAGCCCACCAGCATGAATATTCCCAGAAGTAAAAACCCACGACAAAGGCTGGCGGAAACCGGCGTGGTTATTACATTTGTGCGCATTAGATAAGCGTCAGCAAATTTGTTACTCCCGGGCTGGCTCTATTTTATCCAGATGAATGCTTAGGTTAAGCACGCGGAATTTACAGAAGACTCTCAACCCCAGCCATGAAATAAAACCGAAAAATAAGACCAAAAATAACGTAACAATAATGCTAATAAGTGGGCCTGCCACCAGGGCGGAAAAACCGTACACCTGCTGCCCGTTCAGCATTACGCCGTTAAATCCTAAAAAGCCCATGATCCCGCTGATCAGGCCAAGTATGGTCATGGGTATAGATAAACCGATACCAAAAATTTTAAGAAGGCTGACAAGAGGCACCCGCTTGACCTGTAATGACGTTTTACTCAATTTTTATCTCTCCTGTTTTTCACGCAACGCCGCGAATTATTACCAGGGAAATCATAGCGTTTTATAGCAATAAAAACAGCCCGATGAATGGATCTTTCAGGTTTAACGCCTGGTCTATCTCAGCTCATCGATGCATCTGGACGGGGATCTCTCGCATTCTGGCGTTGAAATTATTTAGCCATGCCTGACGCTTCCACCGGCGGAAACTGTTGAAAATAGTCCACCAGAAAATCGATACAGACTTTTAGCTTCGCCGAACCGCTGGTGCGGTTGGAATACACCGCCCAGATATTCGCGGCCTGGTACCACTCCGGCAAAACCTGCACCAGCTCGCCGCGGGCAATATAGTGCTGCACTTCCCACTGCGAGCGCAGAATAATTCCGTGCCCTTTCAACGCCCATTTCAGGACTACGCTGCCGTTATTGGATGAGAGCTGGCTACTGACGTGGGTCTGCTGAGTTTCTATGCCATTGGTTAACGGCCATACGCCGAATTGCGAGCTGCGTTCCTGAATCACCAGGCATTTATGGTGCCGGAGATCGGCTATCTGCTGCGGCGTGCCGTGCTGTGTGAGGTAGTCCGCGGAGGCGCAAAGTACACGCTGGTTAGCAGAGAGCTGGCGGGTGATATACAGATCTTTAATATCGTCGCCGACGCGAATTTCAACGTCAACGCCCTCTTCTATCAAATCAACGACCCTGTCGGTCAGCGTCAGCTTAATGTTTAACGCCGGATAACGTTCCGCCAGCGCCGACAGTGCATCGGGCATATAGGTTGAGCCAAAACCAAACGAACAGCTCATCTGGATATTACCCTCAAGGGTCTCTCTCCAGGCGGCAAGCCCCGAAACAAAATCGCCCATGCTCTCCAGAACTGACAGTGCCCCCGTCATCGCCTTATGGCCGTCTGCCGTTAAATGAATGGCGCGTGCGCTGCGGTGAAACAGCCGCATACCGAGGCTTTTTTCCAGTAGAGCAATGCGTTTACTGACGTAAGACGGTGAGAGCCCCAGCTCCGCCGCCGCGTTGGCAAAGCTTTCTTTGCGAACCACGGTGACAAACACGTTCAGGTCTTCAATAAGCGGCCACGGGGCGCGCGGATTTTCATTGGGGCTCATCGTTATGCCATCGTCTGGAGTCAGGTTAAGAACGGCATGATAGCGCCGAGCAGCGCATCAGGACACTCTTCTTGTGGGCTGTGTCCGCAAGGCATAGCTTTGCCGCGCACGTCCAGCGCCTTTTCCTGCCACGTTGCGATGACATCGTAAAGCTGGCCCACGGTGCCTTTCTCCCCCCAAAGCACCAGCAAAGGGCTGGTGATGCGCAGATGCTTATTGGCGTCGTCATCCTCAAGGTCGAGGGTGGCCGAGGCGCGGTAATCCTCACATATAGCCCGTAGCGTATCGGCACTCTGATAACAACGCAGATATTCGGCGAACACCTCCGGTTCCGTAGCGCCGGGCGTTTTAAGCTGGCCATCGATGTGCTTACGCAGGAAAAATGCCGGATCTGCGGCGATCATTTTCTCCGGCATCGGCGCAGGCTGGATCAGGAAGAACCACCAGAAATAGCGGGTGGCAAACGTCTTGTCGGTCAGCGCATACATGGTTGCCGTCGGGGCGATGTCAATAAAGATACTGCGTTTAACCTGCTCAGGATAATCCAGCGCCAGACGATGCCCAACGCGAGCCCCCCGGTCGTGCCCCATAAAAGCAAAGCCTGCATGACACCCCAGCCGTGCCACCAGCAGAACGATATCTTTCGCCATCTCACGCTTGGAATAGCTGCGGTGATCTTCGTCGCTGGCGGGTTTAGCGCTGTCTCCGTAGCCGCGAATATCCGGCATGATGACGGTAAAATGCCGTGCCAGAACCGGCGCAATTTTACGCCAGGTGACGTGGTTTTGCGGGTGACCGTGCAGTAAAACCAGCGGTTCGCCCTGGCCTCCTACGGCGGCGCGAAGTGAAATACCGTTATCCAGCGTCACGTCCATTAACTGGAAACCAGGAATAAAAGGAGACTCTCCCCGGTCACAAACAAAGTCAGCGTTATCTTTCATCATTGAATGTTAGTCCTGGGTCAGTAGCCACGGATGCGCTGCAAAGTGGCGCTGTTCGAACTCCCGAATCTCCTGCTGGTATTGCATCGTATAGCTAATGGCATCATGGCCTTCCAGCAGCATATGCTTTTTCAGCTCATCGACCGTAAAGGCAAGATGATTCTCCCCCATGCTAATCTGCTGCTGAGCAAGATCGACAATAATGCGGTTGGTCTCCGGGTTGCCTGCGGCCTGCGCCAGTTGGTCAATATCCGCCGTCGGCAGCGTCAGGGTCAGCACGCCGTTACGCTGGCAGTTATCGTTAAAAATACCGGCAAAACTGGTGCCGATAAGCGCGCGGATGCCAAGCTGACGTAATCCCCACACCGCATGTTCGCGGCTGGAGCCACAGCCAAAGTTAGGGCCGACAATAAGAAACTGAGCGCCCTGCCATGCGGGTTTGTTAAGGATAAAATCCGGGTTCGGCGAGCCATCAGTCTGGAAACGCTGGTCAAAGAAAACGCCCCGGTCCAGGTTGTTGCGGTCAATGCCCTTCAGGAACTGCTTCGGCATGATCACATCGGTATCAATGTTGGCTGCCATCATCGGCGCGGCCACGCCGGTCACACGGTTAAAGGGTTCCATTTACGCTTCCCCCTGAAGTAAAAACGGACGGACATCCGTCAGATGGCCTGCCACTGCCGCCGCCGCGACCATCGCCGGGCTCATTAAGTGGGTTCTTGCCCCGGCCCCCTGTCGCCCCGCGAAGTTACGGTTTGTGCTCGAAGCGCAGCGGTCGCCCGGTTGCAGCACGTCCTCGTTCATGGCGAGGCACATTGAGCAGCCTGACTGTCGCCACTCAAAACCTGCGTCGATAAAGATTTTGGCTAATCCTTCCTGTTCGGCACGCGCACGAACCTGTGTTGACCCCGGCACGATAATACCTCTTACACCCGGCGCGATTTTCCTGTGACGCAGCACCTGCGCCACGGCCCTGAGATCTTCAATACGCCCGTTAGTACAGGAACCAATAAATGCATGGGTAATGGGGATCTGGCAGAGCGGCGTGCCGGGCGTAAGGCCCATATAGCTCAGCGCATTTTCAACGTCACGGCGTTTTGCCGCTGTGGGCTCAGCGGCGGGATCGGGCACCAGGTCCGTAATACTTCCGCCCTGGTCCGGGCTAGTGCCCCAGGTCACGCGAGGCGTTAAGTTCGCGCAGTCGAGCACGACTTCTTTATCGAAGACCGCGTCGGCATCGCTGCGCAGCGTGCGCCAGTACTTGAGCGCCAGCTCCCACATCTCGCCTTTAGGCACGCGAGGTGCTGGTTTGATATAGGCATAAACTTTCTCATCCGGCGCCATAAAAGCGCCGCGCGCCCCGGCTTCAACCGCCATATTACAAATGGTCATGCGCCCTTCCACGCTCAGCGCGTCAATCGCGCTGCCGCAAAACTCAATGGCAAAACCTGTCGCGCCATCTGCGCCTATTTCGGCGATAAGCAGCATCACAATGTCTTTCGCCGTCGCGGCAAACGGCAGCTCACCGTTCACCGTCACGCGCAGCGTTTTTAGCTTTTTGTAAGCCAGCGTCTGAGTCGCCAGCATATGTTCTATTTCTGAGGTGCCGATGCCGAATCCAAACGCGCCGAAGGCGCCGTAGGTTGTGGTATGGCTGTCGCCTGCGGCAATCACCATGCCCGGCAGGACGATCCCCTGCTCGTGCGCAACCACGTGCTCGATACCCTGCCGGGGGTCCATAACGTCAAACAGTTCGAGGCCAAAATCACGGCTGTTGGACTCAAAGTAGCGAACCTGAAGCTCACCGCCAGGGTCAGTCATCTCTGGCGTGCGCTCGGGCCGTGTCGGGTTAACGTGGTCGACGTTGAGCAGAATACTCTTTGGCTGCCAGACCTGACGATTAGCGTCACGCAGGCCGCTAAAGGCCTGTGGGCTGGTGTATTCATTGAGGATAGAGCGGTCGATATACAGCAGGACATTGCCCTGATCGTCCAGAGGGCGGATGACGTGGGTATCGATGATTTTATCGTACAGCGTTTTAGGCTTCATTACGGGTCACCTTGCTTCTCTACAGCAAAAAATAACGGCGTGCGGGCACGCAGATAAAAAATGAACAATCAACGAAGGGATAGTAGCAATCGGGCGATTAAGCTGTCAGCAAAGGCATGGTGCACAATCGTAATAGGATAAAACACGAAATGTGTTCTATTTATTGTGATGATAAATAAGGATTTTGATCGTAAGCAAGGTTAGTCAGGGTCTGCTTTACTTAACGGCGTTAGAGATTGACTTGATATTGAATAGTAAGAAAATGCAAGTCATCTAACGATCGGCAAAAATCTGGAGCACATCATCGCCTCTTCACGCCGCTTTCTCTCTGTTATGAAGATTAAAAAGCCTGCTGCCATGCTTGCCGCCGCGCTGTTTCTTGCCAGCTGCGCCTCTAAACCGCCGGTTTCTCTGGTGACGCCCTTTCCATCGGGTAAGCCGAATGTCCCGCAGCCTGCGCAGAACAATCAGCCAATGCGTGGCGTCTGGCTGGCAACGGTTTCCCGGCTGGACTGGCCGCCGGTTTCTTCCGTTAACGGCAGTAGCGCATCGGGGCGCATTAACCAACAGCAGCAGGCCTTGAAAGACAAGCTGGATAAGCTGAAGTCGCTCGGGATTAACACCGTGTTCTTCCAGGTTAAACCTGACGGTACCGCCCTTTGGCATTCAAAAATATTGCCGTGGTCAGATATGCTGACGGGCAACATTGGCGAAGATCCCGGTTACGACCCGTTGCAGTTTATGCTCGACGAAGCGCACAAACGCGGCATGAAGGTGCACGCATGGTTTAACCCCTACCGCGTTTCCACGAACACCACGCCCGGCACTGTTGCAGCATTGAACCGCACGCTTTCTCTCCAGCCCGCCAGCGTCTTTGTGCTGCACCGTGACTGGATAAGAACCTCTGGCGACCGCTTCGTACTCGACCCCGGTATTCCGGAAGTCCGTGACTGGATAACCAGCATCGTCGCCGAAGTCGTTTCAACGTATGCCATCGACGGCGTGCAGTTTGATGATTACTTCTATACCGAATCCCCGGGCTCCACGCTTAACGATAATCAAACCTACAGAACTTACGGCCAGGGCTACGCGTCGAAAGCCGACTGGCGGCGGCATAATACCCAACTGCTGATTGAGCAGGTTTCCCGCACTATCAGGCAGCTAAAACCCGGCGTTGAGTTTGGCGTCAGCCCCGCTGGCGTATGGCGCAATATTTCCCACGATCCCGCCGGGTCGCAGACTCGCGGCGCGGCGGCCTATGACGAGTCGTTTGCGGATACACGGCTTTGGGTACAAAAAGGCCTGCTGGACTATATCGCCCCGCAGATCTACTGGCCCTTCTCGCGCAGCGCTGCACGCTATGACGTGCTGGCGAAATGGTGGGCGGACGTCGTGAAGCCGACCCATACGCGCCTCTATATTGGCATTGCGCTGTACAAAGTCGGGGAACCTTCAAAGAATGAGCCTGACTGGACGGTTAACGGCGGCGTTCCAGAGCTGAAAAAGCAGCTCGATTTGAACGAATCCCTGCCGCACATTAACGGCACAATCCTGTTCAGGGAAAACTACCTGAACCAGCCACAGACCCGGCAGGCGGTGAATTACATCAAGGAGCGTTGGGGGGAATGATTGGCTAAAAAAAGCCGGATCGCCCGTCCCTGGGCAGATCCGGGGGCTGTGTCAGTGACCAGCCAGGTCGTCATACAAGTTGCGCAGCCGGGTGCGCAGATACAGAACGGCTTTGTGTTTGCGGGAGAGCAGCGCCTGCACGGTGTCGCCGCTCTCGCCAGCAAGGTCTTTTACGCTATAGTCTTGCAGCTCGGTTTTGATAAATACGTCCCGCTGAGCCGGAGGCAGCTCGGACAGCGCCGTTTCCAGCTCTTCCCATAGCAACTGCTTCAGGTATTCGTCCTCCGGCGTTTGCGGAGTGCCAAAAAGCGTTTCGGCCAGCTCATCTTCCGGATAATCATCCTCGTCTTCGCCACCGAACCAGCCTGCCAGAGGCAGCTCGCGCTTTTTCCTCGCCCGGTCGGTCATTTCGTTGCGGGCGGCGCGGAACAGCCAGGCGGCGACGTTCTCCACCGGCTGCTCCACTTTCATCAGCTGGTAGCTGACCTCCTGCAGGATATCGTCGGCATCTTCACGCCTCGCCGTTCGCCCGCGAATAAAAGCTTTAAGTCGGGTCCGGCAGCCGTTCAGCGCTGTCACCAGCAGAGATTCCCCTGCCATTCCGGCTTTCATCGGCGTCACTCAGCGTCCGGTTTTATGGCGCTGTTTTCTTCCGGCGATGGCTGCTGCGGACGTGGATCCATTCTTTCATCCCCGCGAGCATGCCAGCCGCAGCGGTCACGATGGCCAAAACCAAACTTCTCGCGGCGATGTTGCATGAACTCTTCGCGCTGCTCCGGCGTCATTTGCATCCAGCGTTCGTGCATGCGGCGACGGGCTTTACCAAACATGCCGGGACGGAAGCCCAGGCCACCGAACAGGATCCGGCATAGCGCCAGCAGGCCTAAAGATTGCCAAAAACCGATGGCCTTAACGCCCAGCAGCCCCGGTAACACCGCATTCCATAGCGTCATTACGACCAGGCCGAGCACAACAAAAAGCGCCACGCACAGCAAAATTGGTTTGCCCATTCTGTGGCCACAGAATCCGCGGCGATGATGGTCATGTCGGTGCATATCAAAATCTCTCATTATGTTTACCTCGTTACGGTTACAGATAATCACTGGTGATGAGGTAGACGAATCAGCGTGAGAAATATTGCTAAAAAAAATGAAAAATCCTCAAATTTTTTCCTCACGCCACAGATGAAGGGCCATAACGTACTCTTCGGCCTTTGCTTTCAGGCCCACGGGCTCAAGCTTATCGGCAGTGTAGACCACAAACGGTGAACGCCAGATGAGACCACAGCGATGTGCGGTGGCACGAAGTGGAGCCAGCAGTGATTCAATGGTAAAGAGATTGCGCCCATCGGGCCGGTAAGACTCTTCAACGTTGCCTGCGGTCACCGCCACAAACAGCGGCGTCCCTTCCAGCTTTTGCCCTTCCTCTTCGTAATTCAGGTAGAACATTCTGGTCAGTACCGCGTCCTGCCACTGGCGCATAATCGCGGGCATGGAGTACCAGTGAATCGGGAATTGCAGCACAATGCGGTCGGCACTCAGCAGCCTTGCGGCTTCACGCTCGCCGTCGCGGTAAATGTCGATGCCTTCAGGATACAGTGCCTGGATATCGACCACTTCAACGTTATCCAGGTTTGCCGCCTCCTTCCCCAGCGCGGCGTTGGCGTTTGAGCGGGACAGGTCCGGGTGGAACAGCAGGATCAGGGTTTTGTGCATGATGTCGTCTCCTTGGATTGATGAGACGAGAATGGCGAGGCCTGAGAAATTACTCCAACAGATAATAGAGATAATCTATTATCTATGACATGAATTTAAGAACGTTGGATCTCAACCTCCTGGTCGTGCTGGACGCCCTGCTCGACGAAGCGCACGTCACCCGCGCTGCGGACAGGCTGTGCCTGTCGCAGTCGGCCACTTCTGCCGCGCTTGCCCGCTGCCGCGACCTTTTCCACGATGAGCTTCTCGAACGTGGGCGAGGAACCATGAGGCTAACGCCTTTGGCCCAGTCCCTGCGCGCGCCGCTGAAATCTGTCCTGGGCGGCATCACCGAGCTTATCGACCCTCCGGCGATTCCACTGCACCAAATTAGCCAGAAGCTGCGGATCACCATGGCGGATTATCCGGCGCTATTCGTGCTGGTGCCGCTGATGCAAAAGCTACAGCTGTCGGCCCCGGGCATTGATCCTGTCGTGCAGGCGTGGAGCGGCGCTGAGCAGGCGGAAATCGCGCTGCTGAACGGCACGACGGACATCGCCATTTCCGTTTTTCCCCAGCCCGCAGCGGACATCCACAGCGAGCTGCTGATGAATGAGCATTATGTAGTGGCGATGCGGGAAGGCCATCCGGCGGCAGAAGAGTTTGACCTCCATCGTTGGCTGGCATTTCCACATGTCATTACCTCCGGCAAAGGTGAAAGCGTAACGCCCGTTGATGCTGAACTTGCCAGGCATGGGTTAAGCCGCCGGGTCGGCCTGGTATTGCCTAATTTCCAGATGGTGCCGCAGCTGCTGGCCGCATCAGATCTGCTGGCGCTGCTGCCCTCCCGCGTAATGCCCTTCACTCAGGGGCTTGTTGCCTTCCCCTCACCGCTAAAACTGGCAGGGTTTTCGCTGCACCTGGCCTGGCACAAGCGCCGTAGCCAGGATATCGCCCTGCAGCATGTCGCCGCTATCCTGATGGCGCTGTTAAAATAGGGGGTACTCTACAGCCCCGCCTCGCGCACCAGCGTTCGCAGTAATTCAGCTGGCCGCGCGGCCGGAGATAGCATGAGTCATGTCCGCGCCGGGTGGAGACGCCCGCCATGGGGGCCTGTATGATGGAAGAGATTGATGGCTTAACATCTTATTTGAAGATGTTAAGATCAAGATTATTGTCATATTGAGAATTAAAAATATGAACCACACCACACTGCAGATGTTCAAAATCGTCGCCGAAGAGCAAAGCGTGACCAAAGCGGCGAAAAAGCTTGGCCGCGTGCAGTCGAACATCACCACCCGCATTCAGCAGCTGGAAGAAGAGCTTGGCGTGGCCCTGTTCATGCGCGACAGCAAAAAAATGACGCTTTCGCCGGAGGGGGTAAGCTTCCTCTCCTATGCCCAAAAAATTCTTAGCCTGGCCGAAGAAGCCAGGCAGGCGCTGCACCCGGGTAAGCCCGCTGGCGTACTGAAAATCGGTTCAATGGAGGCGACGGCCGCTAGCCGCCTGATGCCGGTCTTTCAGCAGTTTCACGGTCAGTGTCCGGAGGTCAGTCTGAGCTTAAAGACCTTGTCGACACAGCAGCTGCTGGAGCGCGTTCGCAATGCCTCGCTGGACTGTGCCCTGGTGAGCCTGCTGCCTGACGCGGAAGGCATTATCGAATGCCCTCCGGATCTCGAATTCGTTAACGTTTTTAACGAAAGCCTGGTTTTGCTCACGCCAGCTTCCGTCAGCCACGACGAAGTTCGTCTTGCCGCTTTCCCTAAAGGCTGTTCTTACCGTGCACGCGGCGAAGCTTTGCTCAACACCCAGGCCGTCGTTGAGGTGCAGGACGTCAGTTCTTACCATTCGATGGTCGCCAACCTTGCCGCCGGGCGCTGCAGCTGCGTGCTGCCGGAAAGCGTGGCCGCAACCCTTGTCCTGCCGCAGGACACCCGGCAGCAGTTTGTAACGCAGGCCCTCACCCAGCTGGTCTGGCGTAAGGGTTACAGCTCCCCCGCGCTGGAGGCAATGAAGCAGGTACTTGCCTCAGCCAGTAACCTTTGAACGCCCTGCCATCACCAGCCCACCGGCCAGCAGCAGCGCGCTGGTGGCCGCCATCAGCGATCCGCTAAAACTGCCGGTAATACCGTAAAGTTCCCCGGCGACCAGCGGGCCAATAATCTGCCCGATGCCATAAATAGCGGTCATTGCCGCAATCATATTGAAGCGGACAAGGTGTGCCAGCCTTTTGGCTTCCGGCAAAGCAATGGTGACCGTGCCGGTAAAGGTAAAGCCCACCAGCAGAGCGCTCAACAGGCAAAACAGCAGCGACTGGCTAAAAGCCGGAAGTACCACGCCAGCGGCCTGCACCAGAAGATTCGCGGTAAACGCGCGGCGATAGCCGTACTTCTGCACGACCTTGTGCCAGACAAAACAGGACGGCACGGCGGCCAGGCCAAAGATAGCCCAAAGCTGCACCGGATCCAGCGAGCTAAGCTGTCCGGAGAGAAAAAGCGGCAAATAGGTGGCGGTAATGATGTAGCCAAATCCGGCCAGGCCGTAAATAGCCAGCAGCCGCCAGGCGTCTCTCACTGGCCCTTTGACTTGCTCAATCTGGCCCACCGCCTGGGGCTGGTAGTCCACCAGGTAATCCGGCGGGCTGAGCAACAGCCGAAACACCAGCATAAAAAGCAGCAGCGCGGTAATGCCGCACATCAGCCAAATCTGTTGGCTGGAATAGCCGTACGCCTTGCCGAGCGCGATAAATTCGGCGGACAAAAAGATCCCCAGCCCTACGCCGGAATAGAGTACCGGCGCGCCGTGGTGGTGTTTCATGTGCTGCAGGAGCCACAGCGAAGCAGCAATAAGCGACACCGCGCTTAACAGCCCGGCAAAGCCGCGCACCGCCACAACCGCCCACGGCGATCTCGTCCATGCCAGCAGAAGCAGGCAGCCAATCGTTAACCCCACGGAGACCATGTTTAATCGCCGGGCATCGCCAGGCTTCGCCTTTGCCAGCAGCAGCGCCCCTAAAAGATAACCTGCGTAATTAGCCGAGGCGGCCAGGTTCCCCTGGTGCAGCGACAGCAGCCCTTCTTTCAGCATCACCGGCAGGATCCCGGTATAGGAAAAACGCCCGTAGCCCATGCCGATAGCCAGCACGACCGCGCCCGCAAGCGCCAGCAGCAGCGCGCGTATTTCTGGCCTGAAATGCATTGTCATGACGCCTCACCTTTAAATCTCATAATGGAAATGTTTTTTTTGTTTAAATCTTATTTTGAGATTAATGG
>NZ_JACARU010000068.1:0-42053 GCF_013386425.1 Cedecea sp. P7760
AAGAGTAAATTTTCAGCTTAGTTCAGGATTAGATTGATGGTTATGCGAGAGCATGACGGTCAATAAACAGAATTTGCCTGGCGGCCGTAGCGCGGTGGTCCCACCTGACCCCATGCCGAACTCAGAAGTGAAACGCCGTAGCGCCGATGGTAGTGTGGGGTCTCCCCATGCGAGAGTAGGGAACTGCCAGGCATCAAATAAAACAGAAAACCTCAGCCTGACGGCTGGGGTTTTTTGCTTTTTACAGATTAAAAAAACGCCGCAAGCGGCATCTTTTCAGCTCGTTATTGCTGTTTTATCCATTCATAGATGAAATCAGCAATCCCTTCTGCATTATTAATATCCAATACGGGTACGGAAATGGTCAAAGGTACGTTACTGGCTACAGCGATAACACAGGGATCGATCTCTAATTCTTCCGCTTTATGACCCGTTTCCTGTCTGAACAGCAGGATTTTTGCCACCGGCTCGTGTTTGAAACCCTCGACAAGAATAAGATCCAACCTGCTGCTGTCCATCCTTGAGGCAAGGTAATGTAGATCCAGGTCAGGTATTTCGGGCGTTTCCGTCATTAGTGCCCAACGCTTCTGGCTGGCGACGATGGTTTGCGCTGCGCCAGCTTTGCGTAGCTCATAGCTATCCTTACCCGGTTTATCCACATCCATATCATGATGCGTATGTTTGATAAGTCCTGGCCTGATGCCTTTCTCCAGCAAAAGTGGGATCAGCTGCTTCAGTAACGTGGTTTTTCCTGTACCGCTCCAGGCCGCAATAGCCAATAAAGGCGCTACTATCCTTTTTTCTGCCATCGTGAAAGCTCATCAAGAGTATTTATGTTGGTGAAACAGTCTGCCAGGCCATCAAAAGAGACTGCATGCCCGCCGGTGCTCAATAAAAACTGCATCACTCGTCTTTCGCCTGAGTGCAAATATTCTGTTAGCGGCAAACAAAGGGAACGATGAAGTAGTGCAACGCCAGGGTGATCCCGTTGGCCGTCATTTACCCAGGTTGCCGGCGCATTTTCACGCGCCTGCCAGAGTCTTGATGCCAGATCTTCGGGTATATTAGGGGTGTCGCAAGGGCAGAATAACAGCCACTCGCTTTCCGTTTGTTCTATAACGGCTAACATACCGGCCAGCGGCCCCTGATAATCACTCATTGAATCCTGGATAACCGGAGCGCCACTTAGCTGATAGATCTCGAGGTTTCTGTTGGCGCTGATGACAACATCGCCTACCTGTAGCTTTAATGCGTTGAGGACGTGCTGGAAAAGTGGCTGGCCGTTAAGCAAGGCTAATCCTTTATCGCTACCGCCCATTCTGCTTCCCCGGCCGCCGGCCAGCACAACGCCAGTTACCTCTGTTAATCGCTGCACGAATATCGCCTCTTTTAATGTGGGTTTGAGCCTGCTAACGTGTTGCCTTTCACATGTGATAAGGAACACCAACATGAAATGTAAGCGCCTGAACGAACTTCTTGAACTGCTTCAGCCGGCATGGCAGAAAGATCCAGATCTTAACCTGATACAATTCTTGCAGAAACTGGCCACGGAGTCAGGCTATCGCGGTGAGCTGACCGATCTGACTGACGATGTACTGATCTACCACCTTAAAATGCGTGATTCTGCAAAAGATGACGCTATTCCGGGTCTTAAAAAAGACTATGAGGAAGACTTTAAAACGGCTCTGTTGCGCGCACGTGGTGTGATTAAAGAGTAAAAGCTTGTAAGTCGAGACACTTAAGCGGTTTTGAAATGTTATCCTGAAGTATTCGTATTTACTCCGGTTGCCGGGATGACAGACAGCGCTTTTAATTTCCAGACTCTACATCCGGATACTATCCTCGATGCTCTTTTTGAACAGGGCATTCGGGTTGATTCGGGTTTGACGCCGTTAAACAGTTTTGAAAACCGCGTTTACCAATTCCAGGATGAAGATCGCCAACGGTTTGTGGTGAAGTTTTATCGTCCACATCGCTGGTCAGCGGCGCAAATTGAAGAGGAGCATCAATTTGCGCTGGAGCTTCAGGCTGATGAAGTGCCTATGGCTGCTCCCCTCCGTTTTGCGGGAAACACACTCCTGCAGCATCAGGGGTTTATGTTTGCCGTGTTCCCAAGCCTGGGGGGGCGGCAGTATGAAACCGATAACCTTGACCAAATGGAATGGGTGGGTCGCTATCTTGGCCGCATTCATCAAACGGGTCGCCAGCAACTCTTTCAGCACCGCCCAACCTTTGGCCTGGATGAATATCTTTTTCAGCCGCGTGAGCTATTTGAAGACAGCAAGCTTATTCCCCGCGCCCTTAAGAAAGACTTTTTGACCGCAACAGATGCGTTGATCGACGAAGTAAAACTCACCTGGCACACCGATTTTGAATCACTTCGCCTGCACGGTGACTGCCATCCGGGTAACATTCTCTGGCGCGACGGGCCGCTGTTCGTTGATCTTGATGATGCTCGTAATGGTCCGGCCGTGCAGGATATCTGGATGTTGCTTAATGGCGATAAGGCCGAACAGCGCATGCAGTTAGAAACCATTATTGAAGCTTACGAAGAGTTTTCGACGTTTGATACCGGCGAACTAACCCTGATTGAACCGCTACGCGCTATGCGCATTGTTTATTATCTCGCGTGGCTGATGCGACGCTGGGATGACCCCGCATTCCCCCGAAATTTCCCCTGGTTTAGCGAGGAGGATTTCTGGAGAAGACAGACTGCAACCTTTACAGAGCAGGTCCGGGTTCTTCGAGAACCACCATTACAATTAACGCCAATGTATTAATCAGTAAAATTCAGGAGAGAGTTGATTATGAAGAAGATTTGGCTGGCGCTGGCGGGCATGATCCTGGCATTTAGCGCTTCTGCAGCACAGTTTACCGACGGTAAACAGTACGTCACCCTGGATAAACCGGTTGCCGGTGAGCCACAGGTATTAGAGTTTTTCTCATTCTACTGCCCGCACTGCTACCAGTTCGAACAGGTTCTTCATGTTTCTGATAACGTGAAGAAAAAGCTGCCGGAAGGCACCAAAATGACCAAGTACCACGTTGAGTTCCTGGGCCCATTGGGCAAAGATCTGACTCAGGCATGGGCAGTGGCTATGGCGCTGGGCGTGGAAGATAAAATTACGTCCCCAATGTTTGAAGCCGTTCAGAAAACTCAAACCGTGCAGAACGACGCAGACATCCGCAAGGTATTTATCGATGCGGGCGTGAAGCCGGAAGAGTACGATGCGGCCTGGAACAGCTTCGTGGTCAAATCTCTGGTTGCTCAGCAAGAGAAAGCGGCAGCCGATCTTCAGCTGCAGGGCGTACCGGCCATGTTTGTTAACGGCAAATATCAGCTGAACATGCAGGGGATGGATACCAGCAGCATGGATATCTTCGTGCAGCAGTATGCTGACACGGTGAAATACCTGGTTGAGAAGAAATAAGATAAGAAGAAGCCGGTCACTGACCGGCTTTTTTTTCCTCGCCGTGCAGCGCTTCCAGCTGCTTATCTTTCTCGTTCCACAGCCTGCTTAGCCAGAGCTGGAAACGACGCTTAAAGTTTTTATCGTTTACATAATCCCCGTGCAGCTCCTCGGTAATCGGCACCAAAGAAACACGCACAACAATTTTCGTCATCTTTCCTGACAGCATATCGTAGAAAGGCAAACGGTCGTTTTCCGGGTAGCACAGCGTGACGTTCAGCATCTTGTCGAACTGCTTGCCCAGTACATTCATCGCCATTGCAATACCGGCTGCTTTTGGCGCTAACAGATAGTTAAACGGCGAACGAGTCTGAGACTTTTTCTCTGCGGTGAAGCGTGAACCCTCAACAAAATTCACAATCGTTGTTGGATGGGCACGAAACTTCATGCAGGAACGACGCGTGGTTTCAACATCTTTGCCGCGTCGCTCCGGATGGCGCAGCAAATAAGCTCGCGAGTAGCGTTTCATAAACGGCATATCCAGCGCCCAGCAGGCCAGTCCCATAAAGGGAACCCAGGCCAGCTGCTGTTTAAGGAAGTATTTGTTCATGGGGATATGTTTGCGGAACAGCACGCTAAGGATCACGATATCTGCCCAGCTTTGATGATTGCTGATTAACAAATACCAGTGCTTTTTGTTAAGTCCTTCCAGTCCCTCAACATCCCATTTTAAATAAGGATTGAGGCGCAGCAGCAGCGCGAGCCCTTCGCACCAGCAGTACATCATGAAATCAGCAAATACCGAGATTGAGCGCCAGATAACCGGCACGGGCAGCAGTAGCTTAACGATCCCGGCCATAATGATAGGCACAGAACAGGCGATCGTGACCAGAATAGCCAGTGCAACACTTAGCACTAATGTGATCGCGGCGAGTAATCTCGACATAGGTAATTTTTTTGCAGGTTAAGTGAGTGTGGATCGCTGGTATTAACGGCAATAAGAGGCGGATTTTATCAGAAAACCTAAAATGACGACTCGCCAAATGAACAGGATTTTCATGAATCGCATTTATGGGTAGGACAATGACTCGTCATTTATCACTCGTCTGAGTATATATCCACATCAAACGATCGTTAGTTAATTCACTAAGGCTAAACAATCATGCTGTTAACTTACTGAAATTAAAATGCATTTAATATGATAAGAATAAAAATAATTTCGTGAAATTAGTTAGTTAAAAATATATACACAAAGTTATCCACAGATTTGATCTTGCGCAGGATCTCCCGATCCAGGAATTCTTTTCAGCATATTGCGCCCAATAGTTCATGTTTTTGGCCTGGCTATGGCATCCTTGAACAATAAATTAATCACAGGCATGGAACGGAACATTATGGTCCAGATCGCAGACAACCCGCTTATCCTCGTTGATGGCTCTTCCTATCTTTATCGGGCATATCACGCCTTCCCACCGCTGACGAACAGCCGTGGCGAGCCAACGGGGGCGATGTACGGCGTGCTGAACATGCTGCGTAGCCTGATTTTGCAGTATCAGCCAACGCACGCGGCCGTGGTGTTTGATGCCAAAGGCAAAACGTTCCGTGATGAGCTTTTTGAGCACTATAAATCGCACCGCCCGCCGATGCCGGACGATTTAAGAGCGCAGATTGAGCCGCTGCACGCGATGGTGAAAGCGATGGGGCTGCCGCTGCTGGCGGTGTCTGGCGTTGAGGCCGATGACGTTATCGGGACGCTGGCGCTGGAGGCTGAAAAGGTCGGTCGCCCGGTGCTTATTAGTACCGGCGATAAAGACATGGCGCAGCTGGTGACGCCTGGCGTTACGCTGATTAACACCATGACCAACACTATTCTTGGGCCGGAAGAAGTGCAGACAAAGTACGGCGTGCCGCCGGAACTGATCATCGACTTCCTGGCGCTAATGGGCGACTCCTCCGATAACATCCCTGGCGTGCCGGGCGTCGGTGAGAAAACGGCGCAGGCGCTGCTACAGGGCCTTGGTGGTCTGGATACGCTTTATGCCAACCCGGAAAAAATCGCAGAGCTTTCCTTCCGCGGTGCGAAAACTATGGCTGCCAAGCTGGAGCAAAGCAAAGAGCTGGCTTACCTGTCCTACAAACTGGCTACCATTAAAACCGACGTTGAGCTGGAGTTGGGCTGCGAGCAGCTTGAGATTCAGCAGCCTGCGGCGGACGAACTGTTGGGCCTCTTTAAGCAGTATGAATTCAAACGCTGGGTAACCGACGTAGAAGCCGGCAAGTGGATGCAGGCTAAAGGCGCTAAACCGGCAGCACAGCCGCACAAAGCCGCCGAGGTTGAAGTCGAACCCGAAGCGCCAGCCAGCCAGCTCTCTTATGACAACTACGTCACTATCCTCGATGAGAAGGTGCTGGTTGAATGGATTGAACGGCTGAAAAAAGCGCCGCTCTTTGCGTTTGATACCGAAACCGACAGCCTGGATAACGTCAGCGCGAACCTGGTGGGGCTTTCCTTTGCCACGGAACCGGGCGTCGCCTGTTACATCCCGGTTGCTCATGATTACCTCGATGCGCCAGATCAGATCTCGCGCGAACGAGCGCTTGAGCTGCTTAAGCCGCTGCTGGAAGATGATAAAGCGCTGAAGGTAGGCCAGAACCTGAAATATGACCGTGGCATCATGCAGAACTATGGCATTGAGCTGCGTGGTATTGCTTTTGACACCATGCTGGAGTCCTACACGCTGGACAGCGTAGCGGGCCGTCATGATATGGACAGCCTTGCCGATCGCTGGCTGAAGCACCAAACCATCTCGTTTGAAGAGATTGCCGGCAAAGGAAAAAAACAGCTGACCTTTAACCAGATCGATCTGGAAACGGCCGGGCGTTATGCGGCAGAAGATGCAGACGTAACGCTGCAGCTGCACCTGAAAATGTGGCCGAAGCTTGAGCAGACCGAAGGTCCGCTGAACATCTTTAAAAACGTCGAAATGCCTCTGGTACCGGTGATTTCACGTATTGAACGCAACGGCGTTAAAATTGACCCGACTATTTTGCACACGCATTCCGTCGAGCTGACCAAACGCCTTGCCGAGCTTGAGCTTAAGGCCCATGACATTGCCGGCGAGGAATTTAATCTCTCTTCGACTAAGCAGCTGCAAACGATTCTGTTTGAAAAGCAGGGCATTAAGCCGCTGAAGAAAACGCCAGGCGGTGCACCGTCAACCTCCGAAGAGGTACTTGAAGAGCTGGCGCTGGATTACCCGCTGCCTAAGGTGATTCTGGAATACCGCGGCCTTGCGAAGCTGAAATCCACCTATACCGACAAACTGCCGCTGATGATTAGCCCGATAACCGGACGCGTACATACGTCTTATCATCAGGCGGTAACGGCGACCGGTCGCCTGTCTTCTACCGACCCTAACCTGCAGAACATCCCGGTTCGTAACGATGAAGGTCGCCGTATTCGCCAGGCCTTTATTGCGCCTGAAGACTACGTGATCCTTTCTGCGGACTACTCGCAAATTGAACTGCGCATCATGGCTCATCTTTCCCGCGATAAAGGCTTGCTAAGCGCCTTTGCCGAAGGAAAAGATATCCACCGCGCCACTGCGGCAGAAGTCTTTGGCCTGCCGCTTGAAAGCGTTACCGGCGAGCAGCGCCGCAGCGCGAAGGCGATTAACTTTGGTCTGATCTACGGAATGAGCGCCTTTGGCCTTTCCCGCCAGCTCAACATTCCACGTAAAGAGTCCCAAAAGTACATGGATCTCTACTTCGAGCGTTACCCGGGCGTGCTGGAGTATATGGAGCGTACGCGTGCTCAGGCGAAAGATCGGGGCTATGTAGAAACGCTGGATGGCCGCCGCCTCTATCTGCCGGATATCAATTCCAGCAATGGCGCTCGCCGTGCCGGGGCAGAACGTGCCGCGATCAACGCCCCGATGCAGGGAACCGCCGCTGACATCATCAAGCGCGCGATGATTGCCGTCGATGCCTGGCTGGAGACGGATAAACCACGGGTGAAAATGATCATGCAGGTTCACGATGAACTGGTATTCGAAGTGCACAAAGACGACGTGGAAGCGGTGTCTGAAAAGGTGCATGAGCTTATGGAAAACAGCATGAAGCTCGACGTGCCGCTGCTGGTGGAAGTGGGCAGCGGTAAGAACTGGGATGAGGCGCATTAATACTCAATGCTCAGGTCATGTTTTTGTAACTAAGCAACATAAGTCATAGCTTTTTGTGATGATGCTTCAAGAATGTGATGCAAAAAGTGAAAAAAAACTACAAAAAATGCTTTTTTGAGCGATTAAAAAGGAGTAGAGTTATTCGCGTAGGGTACAGAGGTAAGATGTTCTATCTTTCAGACCTTTTACTTCACGTAATCGGATTTGGCTGAATATTTAGCCGCCCCAGTCAGAAATGACTGGGGCGTTTTTTATTGCGCGAAACAAAAGAAAAACGCGGCCTGGGCCGCGTATTGGACTGATGACAAGCCCCGAGCAAATCGGATATGCCAGAGGACGTGTTTTAATTACTCTTCAGCCGCTTCTTCTTCCACCGCCGGTGGCAGATCGTTGTACCAGCTATCCAGCTTCAGGCGCAGTTTATCGACGCCGGTTTTCTTCAGGGAAGAGAACGCCTCAACCTCGATATTCCCGCCAAACGCCAGAACCGCCTCGCGCACCATATTCAGCTGCGCTTTACGTGCGCCTGAAGCCAGCTTGTCGGCTTTGGTCAGCAGCAGCATCACTTCGATATTGCTGGCTACGGCCCACTGAATCATCTGCTGGTCGAGATCTTTCAGCGGATGACGAATATCCATCAGCACGACCAGGCCTTTCAGGCTGTTACGCTTTTGCAGGTATTCACCCAGCGCGCGCTGCCACTTGTGCTTCACCTCTTCAGGGACTTCGGCATAGCCGTAGCCCGGTAAATCCACCAGGCGTTTGCCTTCGGCAACTTCGAACAGGTTGATAAGCTGGGTACGACCAGGGGTTTTACTGGTGCGAGCCAGGCCTTTCTGGTTGGTCAGCGTGTTCAGCGAGCTGGACTTACCCGCGTTAGAGCGGCCTGCGAAAGCAACCTCAATACCGGTATCAGAAGGCAGATGGCGAATGTCCGGTGCGCTGAGCACGAACTTAGTCAGTTGATAGTTCCAGTTTTTCAAAACGGTTGTCTCCGTCAGGTAAGCATTTGCCGGGGATTATACCTGAACGAGCGAAAAACGCCGTGTTTCTCGCCAGAAGAGAAACTTAATGAAGAAAATAAGGGTTGGTTAACCTGTCGCCTTTTTTCTTTGCTTGCTTTCTGCTAGATTCCGCCGCAATTCTATACTGAATAAAATGGCTTAAGACGACTTATCATGAAGCAACAAAACTCTGCACCACAAGGTAAAAAACCGGCAAAAGCACGCCGCAAATCGCGCGAAGAGATTGACCAGGAAGCGCGTGAGCGCAAGCGCCAGAAAAAACACAGTGGCCACGCAGCGGGTAGCCGCGCTAACGGCGAAAGCCAGGCAAAAGGCGGTAAGTCCTCGGGTCAGGCGAAAGACCCGCGCATTGGCAGTAAAAAACCAATTCAACTGGGCGTAACCGATGCAGCACCGGTCGCTAAACAGCACAAACCTAAGAGCGAGAAACCTATGCTAACACCACAGGCTGAGCTGGATATGCTGGAAAACGATGAGCGCCTGGATGGGCTGCTGGAGCGTCTGGAAGCAGGCGAAACCCTGAGCAAAGAAGAGCAGTCCTGGGTTGATGCGAAGCTCGATCGTATCGACGCGTTGATGGCCGAACTCGGCATCGCCTGGGAAGACGATGAAGAGGAAGAAGAAGAAAAAGCTGACGATTTAATGCGTCTGCTGAAGGGCGGTAACTGACGCTTACTCCTATGGGATTACCTGTTCTTATTATGGTTATTCCGCTGGTGTGTTATCTGCTGTGGTTATTCGTTAAACTACGGCGGCTGTCGCGGCTGCAGAATTTGCTGCGGCGAAGGGTTATGGCTCGCGGAACGAGCGGGCCAGCTTCGCCTCGTCGGCGCCGGCGACAACACCGCAAGGAGTGAGTATGTCTGAGCAGTTAATCGACTGGGATCTGGCTCTGATCCAGAAATATAATTATTCAGGGCCGCGTTACACCTCTTATCCGACCGCGCTGGAGTTCTCAGAAGCTTTTGGCGAGGCGGAATTTTTGCAGGCGGTTGCCCGTTACCCGGAGCGCCCGCTGTCGCTCTACGTGCATATCCCGTTCTGCCACAAGCTTTGCTATTTCTGCGGCTGCAATAAAATTGTGACCCGCCAGCAGCATAAAGCCGATCAGTATCTCGATGCCCTGGAACAGGAAATCATCCACCGTGCGCCGCTGTTTGCTGGCCGTCACGTTAGCCAGCTGCACTGGGGCGGCGGGACGCCAACTTACCTGAGCAAAGCGCAAATCAGTCGCCTGATGACGCTGCTGCGCGGTAATTTCCGCTTTAACGACGACGCCGAACTGTCCATTGAAGTTGACCCGCGTGAAATCGAGCTGGACGTGCTCGATCATCTTCGGCAGGAAGGTTTTACCCGCCTCAGCATGGGCGTTCAGGACTTCAATAAAGAAGTGCAGCGTCTGGTTAACCGTGAGCAGGACGAAGAGTTTATTTTCGCGCTTATTCAACGTGCGCGAGAGCTGGGTTTTACTTCCACCAATATCGACCTGATTTACGGCCTGCCAAAGCAAACGCCGGAAAGCTTTGCCTTTACGCTCAAGCGTGTGGCCGAGCTAAGCCCGCATCGTCTGAGCGTTTTTAACTATGCGCACCTGCCGACGCTGTTTGCCGCCCAACGTAAGATCAAAGACGCTGACTTACCGAGCGCCCAGCAGAAGCTGGATATCCTGCAGGAAACCATCGCTTCGCTGACCGGCTCAGGCTATCAATTTATCGGTATGGATCATTTTGCCCGCCCGGATGACGAACTGGCTATTGCCCAGCGTGAAGGCAAACTGCACCGTAATTTCCAGGGCTACACCACTCAGGGCGATACCGATTTACTGGGGCTTGGCGTGTCGGCCATCAGCATGATTGGCGATTGCTACGCGCAGAACCAGAAAGAGCTGAAGTCTTATTATCAGCAGGTGGACGAGCAGGGCAATGCGCTGTGGCGCGGTCTGGCGTTAACGCGAGACGATTGTATTCGCCGCGACGTGATTAAGGCGCTGATCTGTAACTTCCAGCTTAACTTCGCTGAAATTGAGCAAGCATGGTCGCTGACGTTTGCTGACTACTTTGCAGAAGATCTGGGCCTGCTGGCTCCGCTGGCGAAAGATGGGCTGGTGGTGATAGACAGCCAGGGGATTCAGGTAACCGGTAAGGGGCGCCTGCTGATCCGCAATATCTGTATGTGCTTTGATACCTACCTGAGGCAAAAAGCGCGCCTGCAGCAGTTTTCGCGCGTGATATAAAAACGGCGGGCTTTAGCCCCGCCGTTATTTCAACCTTCGCAAAGCGCTATTCCATTCCCAGCTCTTTTAGCTTACGAGTCAGCGTGTTTCGCCCCCAGCCCAGCAGGCGAGCCGCTTCTTGTTTATGTCCCTGAGTGTGTCGTAGCGCGGTGGTTAACAGCGTGCGCTCCATTTCCGGCTGAGCTTCTGAAAGCAGATCCTGATGCCCGGAACGTAGCGCCCGTTCCGCCCACTGTGCCAGCAGCATTGCCCAGCTGTCAGGGTTGGTCTGCGTAACCCCGCCGCTTTCGGTTACCGTCGTTTCAAACAGCTCGCTCGGGAGATCCTGAATAAGCACTTCCTGACCCGCCGCCATCACCGTCAGCCAGCGGCAGGTGTTTTCCAGCTGGCGTACGTTGCCGGGCCAGGCCAGACGCGTTAAGGCATTTTCCGTTTCCGGATGCAGCAGTTTTGCTTCAACACCCAGTTCGCGTGCGGCCACCTGCAGGAAGTGCCGTGACAGGCGAGGAATATCTTCCCGGCGTTCACGCAGAGGCGGCAGGTGTACACGGATCACGTTCAGGCGGTGGAACAAGTCTTCACGGAACTTCCCTTCCTGCACCCGTAGCTCGAGGTTCTGGTGGGTTGCGGCAATAATACGCACATCGACTTTAACGGCCGCGTAGCCGCCAACGCGATAAAACTGGCCGTCGGCCAGCACGCGGAGCAGCCGGGTCTGTACGTCCAGCGGCATGTCGCCTATTTCATCGAGAAACAGCGTGCCGCCGTCGGCCTGTTCAAAACGCCCCTGGCGAATCTGGTTGGCGCCGGTGAAAGCACCTTTCTCATGGCCAAACAGCTCTGACTCGATTAAATCTTTGGGAATAGCCGCCATATTAAGCGCGATAAACGGCGATTTAGCCCGCGGGCTGTGGCGATGCAGGGCATGCGCCACAAGCTCTTTACCGGTACCAGATTCGCCGTTAATCAGTACGCTGATGGACGAACGCGACAGGCGGCCAATAATACGAAACACGTCCTGCATCGCCGGGGCTTCGCCGATGATGTCGGTCGTTGGTCCGTTGTCCGGCGCATTACGCGGCTGCTGCTGCTCCTGATAGTGGCTGATGGCGCGTTCAACCAGCGCCACCGCCTCGTCGATATCAAACGGTTTTGGCAGATAGTCAAAAGCACCCTGTTGATAGGCGCTAACGGCGGCGTCTAAATCCGAATGGGCAGTCATTATGATGACCGGCAGCATAGGATGGCGCTGTTTAATCTGCTTTAGCAGGGCAAGACCGTCCATGCCGGGCATACGAATATCCGACAGCAGCACGTCCGGGGTTTTGGTCGCCAGGGCGTCCAGCACCTCATTGCCGTTTTCAAAGGTGGTGCAGATCAACCCGGCTCCGGTTAACGCGCGCTCCAGTACCCAGCGGATGGAGCTATCGTCGTCAACGACCCAAACTATCCCTCGTTGCATAAAGACCTCTACTTCCGAATAGGCAGGTAAACCGAAAATTCGGTATGACCAGGCCAGCTGTTGAATTCGATTTTCCCCGAATGCTGGTCGATAAGGCTACGCGCTATGGAAAGACCAAGCCCGGTGCCACCTTCTCGCCCGCTGACCATCGGGTAGAACAACGTGTCCTGCAAATGTGCCGGGATACCCGGGCCGTTATCTTCAACGTCTATGCGTGCTGCAAGACGATAGCGCGAGCCGTGAAGCGTCAGCTGGAAAGCCGTGCGGGTGCGTAAGATAATCTCACCGCCTTCACTGCCCAGCGCCTGCAGCGCATTGCGAACGATATTCAGTAAAACCTGCTCTATCTGGTCCGGATCGTGAGCAAACTCCGGCAAACTTGGATCGTAATCCCGCACAAGAGTCACGTTGTCCGGCAGCTCCATCGACACCAGCGTCACCACGCGCTCGGCAACTTTGTGAATGCTTTCGGTGACGTGCATCCCCGGCTGCTGTGGGCCTAACAGGCGGTCGACCAGATTTCTTAAGCGATCGGCCTGTTCAATAATCACTTTGGTGTATTCAGTCAGCGACGGGTCCGGCAATGCTTTACTCAGCAGCTGTGCCGCCCCCCGCAGCCCACCAAGCGGGTTTTTAATTTCATGCGCCAGCCCGCGGACTAAGTCTCGGGCGGCAATCTGCTGCGCATGCTGCAGCTGTTCCTGGCTCAGTCGACGCTGATTATCCATCGGCGCCATTTCCATCAGGATGTACCCTTCCGGCAGCTTTTGCGCCGTCAGGGAGAGAATGTGCGATCGGCCATCAATGACCAGCGTAACCTCGTTGTCGGTAAATCCCTGGCCCGCCATCAGGCTTTCCTGCATGACGCCAATGTTCAACGAGAAATAACTCAATAGATCCGGCAGAGGCGTGCCGTACAGCTTGCGTGAGCTCTGCGCCAGCAGTTGCTGAGCCGCAGGGTTGGCGTAATGTACCGCCAGCTCGTCATCCACGAGCAGGATGCTGTTGATGAGAGAATTCAGAATCTGCCCAGCATCGGGCAGCGCGCCAGTTGCCATACAGCAGTCTCCGTGCACCGTTTTAGTGCATTATAGTCTTTGGGTGACAAAAAACAGCGTCACAGGGGATTCCGGTGGAGAAAAAAGCCCATCCGGAGATGGGCCAAAGTTTCCACGGCAACAAAAAACTCCTAACGCCCTTCGCGCCACAGCTGCGTTGGCTGCCCTTACTCACCCTGGTCACATCGTTACCTATGCTTCCAGGGATTCACTCAGTTGCCGTCTTGCTGCAACGCGAAATTCGTTGGATTTCTAAATTATTAGACGCTGTAGTACAGCTCGAACTCTACCGGGTGCGGAGTCATGCGTACGCGGTCGTTTTCTTCGATACGCAGCGCGATGTAAGCATCGATAGCGTCGTTGGTGAATACGCCACCTGCGGTCAGGAACTCACGGTCTTCGTTCAGAGCGTTCAGTGCTTCTTCCAGAGAACCTGCAACCTGTGGGATCTCTTTCGCTTCTTCTGGCGGCAGGTCATACAGGTTTTTGTCCATGGCTTCGCCAGGGTGGATCTTGTTCTTAATACCGTCCAGGCCGGCCATCAGCAGCGCTGCGAAGCACAGGTATGGGTTCGCCGCTGGGTCCGGGAAGCGCACTTCGATACGACGTGCTTTTGGAGACGCAACAACCGGGATACGGATAGAAGCAGAACGGTTACGGGCAGAGTACGCCAGCATTACTGGGGCTTCGTAGCCTGGGACCAGACGCTTGTAGGAGTTAGTGGTTGGGTTCGCCAGGGCGTTGATCGCTTTAGCGTGTTTGATAACACCACCGATGTAGTACAGCGCTTGCTCAGACAGGCCTGCGTATTTGTCGCCGGAGAACAGGTTTACGCCGTTCTTGGACAGGGACATGTGGCAGTGCATACCAGAACCGTTGTCGCCAAACATTGGTTTAGGCATAAAGGTCGCGGTTTTACCGTAGGCGTGAGCAACGTTGTGCACAACGTATTTGTAGATCTGAATTTCGTCAGCTTTTTTGGTCATGGTGTTGAAGCGGGTAGCCACTTCGTTCTGACCAGCGGTCGCTACTTCGTGGTGGTGAGCTTCAACAACCAGGCCCATCTGCTCCATGGTCAGACACATAGCAGAACGCAGATCCTGAGCGGAGTCGACCGGTGGAACCGGGAAGTAACCGCCTTTCACAGCAGGACGGTGGCCTTTGTTACCGCCTTCGTATTTGGTGCCGGTGTTCCATGCGCCTTCGATATCATCGATAGCAACGTGGGAGCCGGAGATAGAGCTGCCGAAACGAATGTCGTCGAACAGGAAGAATTCTGGCTCTGGCCCGAACAGAACGGTGTCTGCGATGCCGGTAGAGCGCAGGTAGTCTTCAGCGCGTTTTGCAATGGAACGCGGGTCACGGTCGTAGCCCTGCATGGTGCCTGGCTCGAGAATGTCGCAGCGGATAATCAGGGTAGAATCCGCGAAGAACGGGTCGATAACCGCCGTCGTTGGATCTGGCATCAGCACCATGTCGGATTCGTTGATACCTTTCCAGCCACCAATCGAGGAGCCGTCAAACATTTTGCCTTCTTCGAAGAAGTCAGCATTCACCTGATGAGCAGGGATAGTGACGTGCTGTTCTTTACCTTTAGTATCGGTAAAGCGCAGATCAACAAACTTTACTTCATGCTCATTCAGCATCGTCAAAACGTGTTCAGCGGACATACTTAAACTCTCCCGGATTGGTGTAGTCGTCGTGGTAACGAGGTAATCAAACACTTCTTAATGTGGCTTTTCGCCATAAAATGTTTAAAGCGAAATCTGTGCCAACTTTTAAATCACCCTAAAAAGGCGCTATCATGCGCACCATAGTGCAAAAGGGCTGCACCAGGATGAATATTTTGCACCAATATAGTGCTTCAGATTAAAACCTGAGCACCATATTGGTGCAATTTACGTTATAGCTCCCTTTTTAGCTCCGTGAAAGCGATCACAATCCCTTACTTTCTATATTGTTTGTAAAGGTTCTTTGTGATCCTGTTCTGTCCTTCGATTAATACGTGTACAATAACGCGCTATTTCTAATGCCTGAGGCAAAGTTGTGATCGAAAATCTGCGTAATATCGCCATCATCGCGCACGTTGACCATGGTAAAACTACCCTGGTTGATAAGCTGCTGCAGCAATCTGGTACTTTCAGTAACGAACGTGCTGAAGCCACTGAACGCGTGATGGACTCCAATGACCTGGAGAAAGAGCGTGGGATTACCATCCTCGCTAAAAACACCGCTATCAAATGGAATGACTATCGTATCAACATCGTTGATACCCCAGGACACGCCGACTTCGGTGGTGAAGTTGAGCGCGTAATGTCAATGGTTGACTCCGTTCTGCTGGTGGTTGATGCAATGGATGGCCCAATGCCGCAGACGCGCTTCGTAACCAAAAAGGCGTTTGCCCATGGTTTGAAGCCGATCGTGGTTATCAACAAAGTTGACCGCCCTGGCGCGCGTCCTGACTGGGTTGTTGATCAGGTCTTCGACCTGTTCGTTAACCTTGATGCGACCGACGAGCAGCTCGACTTCCCAATTATTTATGCATCCGCACTGAACGGCATCGCGGGCATGGATCACAATGATATGGCAGCGGACATGACTCCACTGTATCAGGCCATTGTCGATCGCGTACCGGCACCGAACGTTGACCTCGATGGTTCACTGCAGATGCAAATTTCCCAGCTGGACTACAACAACTACGTTGGCGTTATCGGCATCGGCCGCATCAAACGCGGCAAAGTGAAGCCAAACCAGCAGATCACTATCATTGATAGCGAAGGGAAAACCCGTAACGGTAAAGTCGGTAAAGTTCTGACCCACCTGGGCCTGGAGCGTATCGAGTCTACCGAAGCCGAAGCGGGCGATATCATCGCCATCACCGGCCTGGGCGAGCTGAACATCTCCGACACCATTTGCGACCCGCAAAATGTTGAAGCGCTGCCAGCGCTGTCCGTAGATGAGCCAACCGTTTCCATGTTCTTCAACGTAAATACCTCTCCGTTCTGCGGTAAAGAAGGTAAGTTCGTGACCTCTCGTCAGATTCTGGATCGTCTGAACAAAGAGCTGGTACACAACGTTGCGCTGCGTGTTGAAGAAACCGAAGATGCGGATGCATTCCGCGTATCCGGCCGTGGTGAGCTGCACCTCTCCGTTCTTATCGAAAACATGCGTCGTGAAGGTTTCGAGCTGGCGGTATCCCGTCCGAAAGTTATCTTCCGCGAAATCGACGGCCGTAAACAAGAGCCGTTCGAAAACGTAACGCTGGATATCGAAGAGCAGCATCAGGGTTCCGTGATGCAGGCGCTCGGCGAGCGTAAAGGCGACCTGAAAAACATGAATCCGGACGGCAAAGGCCGCGTGCGTCTTGACTACGTGATTCCAAGCCGTGGTCTGATTGGCTTCCGTAACGAATTCATGACCATGACCTCCGGTACCGGTCTGCTGTACTCCACCTTCAGCCACTATGACGATATCCGTCAGGGCGAAGTGGGCCAGCGTCAGAACGGCGTGCTGATCTCCAACGGTCAGGGTAAAGCGGTTGCGTTTGCTCTGTTCGGCCTGCAGGATCGCGGCAAGCTGTTCCTGGGCCACGGGGCTGAAGTTTACGAAGGCCAGATCATCGGTATTCACAGTCGTTCTAACGACCTGACCGTTAACTGCCTGACCGGTAAGAAGCTGACCAACATGCGTGCTTCCGGTACTGACGAAGCGACCACTCTGGTTCCTGCGCAGAAAATGACCCTGGAGCAAGCTCTGGAGTTCATCGATGACGACGAACTGGTAGAAGTGACTCCGCTGTCCGTGCGTATTCGTAAGCGCCACCTGACTGAAAACGACCGCAAACGTGCGGGTCGTGGTAGCAAAGAAGCGTAAGTTTCTTTTCTGCAGTCCATTGAAGCCCTACCTGCAAAGGTGGGGCTTTTTTTATTTTACCTCTCAGAATGCTCAACGTTGCTTTCCTCTGATAGTCAAAGCCAGCCTTTCCCGCTACAGTTATTTCTCCATGTCGGAAAGGAGGTGCGCATGCTGTATATCTTTGATTTAGGTAACGTCATCGTTGATATCGACTTTAATCGCGTACTGGGCGTCTGGAGCGATTACAGCCGGGTGCCGTTAGCCAACCTGCAGAAAAGTTTCGCGATGGGAGAAACCTTCCATCAGCACGAACGTGGGCAAATAACGGATGAAGTGTTTGCCGAACGCCTGTGCCATGAAATGGACGTTGCGCTGAGCTACGAGCAGTTTGCCGCGGGCTGGCAGGCCATTTTCGTTGGCCTGCGCAAAGAGACGATTGGCGTCATGCAAAAACTCCGCGAGCAGGGACATCGCGTCGTGGTCCTTTCCAATACCAACCGCCTGCACACCGGATTCTGGCCTGATGAATACCCAGAAGTGGCGCAATCGGCCGATAAAATCTATCTCTCCCAGGAAATGGGGATGCGCAAGCCGGACGCGGAAATCTACCTCAACGTGCTGCAGGAAGAAGGATTCTCTGCGGATCAGGCCGTGTTCTTCGATGACAACGCCGACAATATTCACGGCGCGCGGGCATTAGGTATTACCAGTATTCAGGTGCTCGACAAGCAGACCATTCCAGACTGGTTTGCTAAGCAGGGATGAGCAAAAGCGTGCCACGTAAAACTGCACATCGTCTCAGGCCGCTCTGGGCCTGGGGCAAACTGCTGTGGCAGCGTATCGACCAGGACAATATGACGACGCTGGCAGGCAACCTCGCCTATGTGTCTTTGCTGTCACTGGTGCCGCTGGTGGCGGTCGTATTTGCGCTGTTCGCCGCGTTTCCGATGTTTGCCGATATCAGCGTTCAGCTGCGCCATTTTGTCTTTGCCAATTTTATGCCGGCCACCGGGGACGTGATTCAGCGCTACATCGAACAGTTTGTCGCCAACTCCAATAAAATGACGGCGGTGGGGGCTGTCGGGCTGATTGTGACCTCGCTGCTGCTGATGTATGCGGTAGACAGCGCGCTAAATACCATCTGGCGCAGCAAACGCGTGCGGCCAAAAGTGTATTCCTTTGCCATTTACTGGATGATCCTGACGCTCGGGCCACTTTTGGCCGGGGCAAGCCTGGCGATCAGCTCTTATCTCCTGTCTTTGCGCTGGGCTTACGAACTGAACAGCATGCTGGATGAAGTGCTGCGCATTTTCCCTCTGCTGCTCTCCTGGCTTTCGTTTTGGCTGCTCTACAGCCTGGTGCCGACGACCAGCGTGCGGGCCAGGGACGCCATGATAGGCTCTCTGGTGGCCGCGTTGCTGTTTGAGCTGGGCAAGAAGGGGTTTGCCCTCTACATCACCATGTTCCCCTCTTACCAGCTGATTTACGGCGTGCTGGCGGTTATCCCCATATTATTTGTCTGGGTCTATTGGACCTGGTGTATTGTGTTGCTGGGGGCGGAAATCACCGCCTCGCTGGGCGACTACCGAAAATTACGACAAGCTGCAGAGCAGGAAGAACTGGAAGAACCATGATTGCATTAATTCAGCGCGTAACCCGTGCCAGCGTCACCGTGGAGGGTGAGGTGACGGGTGAAATTGGCCCCGGACTTTTGGTGTTGTTGGGTGTCGAAAAAGAAGATAACGAACAAAAAGCCAATCGCCTGTGCGAGCGCGTTCTGGGGTATCGAATCTTCAGCGACGAGCAGGGCAAGATGAACCTCAACGTTCAGCAGGCGGGCGGCAGCCTGCTGGTGGTGTCTCAGTTCACGCTGGCTGCGGACACTGAACGCGGCATGCGGCCGAGCTTCTCCGGTGGCGCGGCGCCACAGCAGGCTGAAGCTCTCTATGAGTACTTTGTCGGGCGCTGCAAGCAGCAGGGGATAGAAGCCCCCACCGGGCGATTTGCCGCCGATATGCAGGTTTCACTAATTAATGATGGGCCGGTGACGTTCTGGCTGCAGGTATAACCCTCGCCACCGGCCCGCGCAACGAGAGAGCAACGTATGTATCACCTTCGTGTGCCACAAACAGAAGAAGAACTTTACCGTTATTACCAGTTCCGCTGGGAAATGTTGCGCCAGCCGCTACACCAGCCTAAAGGCTCCGAGCGCGATGCATGGGATGCGATGGCGCATCATCAGATGGTGGTGGATGAAGAGGGTAATACCGTTGCCGTAGGCCGCCTTTATATTAATGCCGATAACGAAGCCGCGATTCGGTTTATGGCGGTACACCCTTCGGTTCAGGATAAAGGTTTAGGTACGCTGGTAGCGATGGCTCTGGAGTCCGTAGCGCGGCAGGAAGGCGTTAAGCGCGTAACCTGCAGTGCACGTGAAGATGCCGTGGCGTTTTTCTCCAAGCTGGGCTTTGTTAACCAGGGCGAAATCACAACCCCGCAAACCACGCCTGTACGCCACTTCCTGATGATTAAGCCGGTCGCCACGCTTGACGATATCCTTCACCGGGGCGACTGGTGTGGGCAGCTGCAGCAGGCCTGGTACGAACATATTCCGCTTAGCGAGAAAATGGGCGTGCGCATACAGCAGTACACCGGGCAAAAATTCATTACTACGATGCCGGAAACGGGCAACCAGAATCCGCACCATACGCTCTTCGCGGGGAGCCTGTTCTCGCTGGCCACGTTAACCGGCTGGGGACTTATCTGGCTGATGTTGCGTGAGCGGCATCTGGGCGGCACGATTATTCTGGCCGATGCCCATATCCGCTATAGCAAACCGATCACCGGGAAACCGGGGGCAACCGCCGATTTAGGATCTTTGAGCGGCGATCTGGACAGGCTTGCCCGTGGCCGTAAAGCTCGCGTTGCGCTTGAGGTTGAGCTTTACGGCAATGAAACGCCCGGCGCCGTATTTGAAGGTGTTTATCTCGTGCTGCCCGCTAAGCCGTTTGGCCCCCTGGAAGAGGGCGGTAACGAAGAGGAGTGATCCCTGGACGCAGGTTACGCGCCGGGAACTTCTCCATTATGCATAGTCTGTTGGATCTGTTGCCCGCTGGCGCCTGTGGCCTGCAGGCTGCCGTTTACTGTCGGTTTCAGAGCCGAATTGGCTGATACCTGCCCGGTAACCGAAACCTGCAGGTTACCGTCGCCCTCGAGCGGAAGAGAAGGCCAGCCCCAGGCGTGCAGCACGTTCACCGGCACGCTCTGGCCCTTCAGGCTAACGCTGACGGCCCGTTGAGGCGTTTGGCTCACGGTTGCCGTTGCTTCCAGTAATCCTTTCCCGGCGAAGGCGCTCAGCTCCGTGATCGCCACCTGGCTCTGATTTGCCGTTAACGACAGCGACGGGCGGCGCACGTCAACCCGGTTAAAGGTGGCGGCGGCGGCATTAAACGAGGCATTGCCTGACCAAATTCCCCATTGATGATCCCGCGCCAGCTGAATATTCGTCGCTGTACCATCCAGGCCTGTCATTTGGAACGGCCATGCCGGGTCGATATCGATAATCAGATTGCGATTAGCCGAAAACTTTTTCACCGTGATGCTATTCAGCCAGTCCGGAAGCGTCTCCATCCACAGGGCCTTCCAGTTGGATGGCAGCGTATATTCGAGCCCGCCCACGACGACTTCATCCATCACCGCCTGATTACCCTCGCGCAACCATTGCCCGGAAGCGCGGACTAAACCGCCTTCCCAGCGGGAGCTGAACTGGCGGAGCGTGGCCGCAGCTGGAGCAAAATCGACGTTTACGATCGGATCCTGCAAATGCAGCGAGCCGTTGATGAACTCGCTGGCGTTCATCGACAGCTGGCCGTCATCGCTGTGCCAGCCTCCGTTAGCCAACGTCAGATTACGCAGGCTAAGGGCCAGGTCGCTCACCGCCCACTCTTTCCCTTCCAGCCGCGCATCGGTTATCTCAAGGCGATCGATGGTTAACGAGGGAATCGACGTCACCGGCGCTAGAAAATCGCTGAGCGACTTTGCCGTTTGCAGGCGAATATCGTTCAGGCGCAGGCTGCCAACCTGCCATGAGCCGTCGGCATTGCGGTGGGCGTTGCCGGTCAGCGAGCCACGAGCAACGTCTGCACCGAGAGTAGTCAGCGTGACTTGTTCATTATCCAGGTTTCCCTGCAGCAAGACGTTGCTGGCGTTGACGCCATTAAGCGTCAGTGAGCCCGCGCTGAAGGCTATAGTGGCTTTATTGCCCAGTACTTTCCCGGCCTGAGGCTGCCAGGGTGAAACGCCGCCCTCAACGCGCTGAGCGCTGAGGTTCCACTCGCTATCCGGGCTGTTAATGGCCATATCCTGCAGCTGCAGTTTATCTGCCTCAAGCGGGAGCGGAACGGCGTTCGAACTGAGATTCAGCGTTCCCTGCTGGAGCAAAATAGTGTCGACATAGAGTGGCTGAGAAAACTGTCGCGTACTCAGGCCAATATCCACGTTCTTTGCTACCAGCGTTGCGGGCTGGCCGCTGCGGCCAAAAGTAACGTTATGAAACATCAGGTGAGTGGGCGAAGACCAGTCGTGTTCCATCTCATTGAAAGAGAGATGGTAGTTGGTTTTTTCATTCACCCAGCTGCTGATTTGGCCAGCGCCCCAGCGGGTTTGCAGCAGGATGTAAAAGGCAATCAGCGCCAGTATGACAAGGCCCAACAGGATAAGAACCAGCTTTCCGAGGAATTTCATTGCCTTCCGCTCCATTGAGTTTCGCTAAGGGTGTTATGCCCCATTTACCGCTATAGCTCAAGGAAGGGATTGTCAAAGGAGGTTTCGCGCCGGCAAAAACAGCCGCCGGCGCGTGAGGGAGTTACGCTTTTTCCGGAGGGAAAACCAGGTTCAAAATAATGGCCGTGATCCCGCCCGCGGCAATGCCCGAGGAAAGCAGGGTTTTCAGCCAGTCTGGTGCAAACTGCAAAATCAGCGGCTGCTGGGAGACGCCCAGACCCACGGCGAGCGACAGGGCGATAATCATAATCGCGCGGCGGTTTAGCGGTTCGCGGGAAACAATACGTACGCCGGAGGCCGCAATGGTGCCGAACATCACAATCGTTGCGCCGCCAAGAACCGGCTCAGGGATATGCTGCACGAAGCCACTGACCGCCGGGAATAAGCCAAGCACGATCAGCATCAGCGCGACAACAAAACCGACATAGCGGCTGGCAACGCCGGTTAGCTGAATGACGCCATTGTTCTGACCAAAACAGGAGTTAGGGAAGGTATTGAACACGGCAGAAACGCAGGAGTTGAGGCCGTTTGCCAGCACGCCACCCTTCAGGCGCTTCATGTAAAGTGGGCCAGAAACCGGCTGCTCTGATACGTCAGAGGTGGCGGTGATATCGCCGATGGTTTCCAGCGAGGTCACCATAAAGACCAGCATCAGCGGGATAAGCAGGCTCCAGTCGATGCCAAGGCCGTAATACAGCGGCATTGGTACCATTATAAGGTCGGTGTTAGCTGGCTGAGTTGTGGCAGGCAGCATGTCCAGCGCCCAGGCCAGCAGATAGCCCACGGCCATTGCGATAACCAGCGAGGCTACGCGCAGGTAAGGGTTACGCTGGCGGTTTAGCAGGATAATAACCAGCAGAACCGCGCCCGCCAGCAGCAGGTTTTTCGGCGCGCCAAAGGTATGGTCAGCCATTGCGCCGTAGCCGCCGCCGATAGAAGTTAGCCCAACCTGAATCAGCGACAGGCCGATAATCATCACCACCACGCCGGAAACCAGCGGCGTAATAATGCGACGGGCCAGGTGCAGGACGCGAGAAATCAGCATTTCCGTGCAGCTGGCAAGCATCAGGGTACCGAACAGCGCGGCCATCATCGTCGGCACGTCCGCGCCGCCGTTTTTTAGCGCCATACCGCCCATAATCAGCGGTGAAACAAAGTTAAAGCTGGTGCCCTGAATCGACAGCAGGCCTGAACCTACCGGCCCCCAGGCTTTGATTTGAATAATCGAAGCCACGCCAGAGGCAAACAAAGACATGCTGATAATGTGCTGAGTGTCTGATGCCGGTAACCCCAACGCCTGGCAAATTAACAATGCCGGGGTAATCACCGCCACAAACATAGCCAGCAGGTGCTGACAGGCGGCGAAAAGCGTTTGTGGAAGCGGCGGGCGATCTTCAAGGCGATAGATTAGTTCGCTCGGTTGAGTCTGCGCAACCGGTTGCGCATTTTCTGACTCTACGGCATTGACGGACATCAGGCGTTATCTCGTGGCTGGAAAAGCGCTGATTTTAACGGACTGAACGGTAAAAGCAAACGATTGCCAGCATGTGAAGGTAAGAGTGAAATGTCATAAATCAGTCATTATTTATAACTGATACGCGTTTTTTGGTTAAAATGTGCCGGCTGATTTCACGAATGACGGAAAAACAGCAAAGGATAATTAAGCGCGCGACTAATGGATGCGCAATAAAGGAGCACTGCAATGTTTCATCTTGATACCCTTTCTACTCTGGTGGCCGCTACGTTAGTCCTGCTTCTGGGGCGTAAAATGGTCCACTCCGTCCCTTTTCTCAAGAAGTACACCATTCCTGAACCCGTCGCTGGTGGGCTGCTGGTCGCCGTTGCGCTGCTGGTCCTGAAAAAAAGTATGGGTTGGGAAATTGAGTTTGATATGAGCCTCAAAGATCCTTTGATGCTCGCTTTCTTTGCCACTATCGGCCTGAACGCCAATATCGCCAGCTTGCGCAAGGGCGGGAAGGTGGTGGGGATTTTCCTGCTTATCGTCGTTGGGCTGCTGGTGATGCAGAACGCTATTGGCATCGGTATGGCCAGCATGCTGGGGCTCGATCCGCTGATGGGGCTGCTGGCAGGCTCGATAACCTTATCCGGCGGGCACGGTACCGGTGCGGCCTGGGGCAAGCTCTTTACCGAGCGCTATGGCTTCCAGAATGCGACGGAGGTTGCCATGGCCTGTGCGACCTTTGGCCTGGTGCTGGGGGGGTTAATTGGCGGCCCGGTTGCTCGCTATCTGGTGAGGCATTCTTCTACGCCGAATGGCGCCCCGGATGATAATGAAATTCCCGGCGCGTTTGAAAAGCCTGACGTAGGGCGTGTCATTACGTCCCTGGTGCTGATTGAAACTATTGCCCTGATTGCCATTTGCCTGACGGCCGGACGCGTCGTTGCCGGATTGCTGCAGGGGACGCTGTTTGAGCTGCCGACGTTTGTCTGCGTGCTGTTTGTCGGCGTCATTCTCAGTAATTTACTGGCGGCGGTGGGGTTTTACCGCGTCTACGAGCGTGCGGTTTCGGTGTTGGGCAACGTTTGCCTGTCGCTGTTCCTGGCGATGGCGTTAATGAGCCTTAAACTTTGGGAGCTGGCTTCTCTGGCGCTGCCTATGCTGGCTATTCTGGCCGTTCAAACGCTGTTTATGGCGCTATATGCCATCTTTGTGACCTGGCGTTTTATGGGCAAAAATTACGATGCGGCGGTGCTGGCCGCCGGTCACTGTGGTTTTGGCATGGGCGCCACGCCGACGGCTATCGCTAACATGCAGGCAATTACCGAGCGGTTTGGCCCGTCGCATATGGCGTTTCTGGTGGTGCCGATGGTGGGAGCGTTCTTTATCGACATCGTGAATGCGGTGGTGATCAAGCTGTTCTTGATGCTGCCGCTGTTTGCTTAAGCGTTGGAGTAGCGTTCGGTTTCCGGCATCCAGCGTTCAATCAGCGCCTTAGCCTGTTCGGGATAGCGTTCGTGAATATGGCGCGCCAGGCGCTGAACCTGCGGGATCATCCCCTGGTCCCGCAGCAGGTCGGCCACTTTGAATTCTGCGTTACCCGTCTGGCGAGTTCCAAGCAGCTCGCCAGGCCCTCGAATCTCCAGGTCTTTTTGCGCAATCACAAAGCCATCGTTGCTGTCTCTCAGCACCTGCAGGCGAAGCTGCGCCGTTTTGGATAGCGGGGATTTGTACAGCAACACGCAATGAGAGGCCACCGCGCCACGGCCTACGCGGCCGCGCAGCTGGTGGAGTTGCGCAAGCCCTAAACGTTCGGGGTTTTCAATAATCATCAGGCTGGCGTTGGGCACATCCACGCCGACTTCAATCACCGTGGTGGCGACCAGAAGATGCAGTTCACCTAGCTTAAAGGCCTGCATCACCGCCTGTTTTTCCTGCGGCTTCATACGCCCGTGCACCAGGCCAATATTAAGCTCCGGCAGCGCGGTTTTGAGCTCTTCCCAGGTGACTTCTGCCGCCTGGGCTTCCAGCAGTTCAGACTCTTCAATCAGCGTGCAAACCCAGTAAGCCTGGCGTTTCTCGTCGCGGCAGGCGCTGCGTACGCGCTCGATTATCTCGCCCCGTCGGGTATCGGCTATCGCAACGGTGGTGACCGGCGTTCGTCCCGGCGGCAGCTCGTCAATAACGGAAGTATCAAGGTCGGCATAGGCGGTCATCGCCAGCGTGCGCGGAATAGGGGTCGCGGTCATGATCAACTGATGAGGGTGAAAGCCCTGAATCTGGCCTTTTTCCCACAGCGCCAGGCGCTGATGAACGCCAAAACGGTGCTGTTCATCAATGATAACCAGCGCCAGTCCGGCAAACTGTACCTGTTCCTGGAAAATAGCGTGAGTGCCGACCACCATTGAAACCTGACCGCTGGCGATGGCTTCCTGTTGCGCAATTCTGGCCTTCCCTTTCTGCTTTCCGGCAAGCCAGCCCACTTCGATGCCTAATGGTTCAAACCACAGACGGAAGTTATTGGCGTGCTGTTCTGCCAGCAGCTCGGTAGGTGCCATCAGGCCAACCTGCTTCCCATGAGCAATAGCTCTCAGCGCGGCAAGTGCGGCAACCAGCGTTTTACCGGAACCCACATCGCCCTGTACCAGGCGCATCATGGGGACGTCCAGCGCCATATCGCGTTCTATTTCTGCCACGACTCGCGCCTGTGCCCCGGTAGGTTTAAAGGGCAGGGCAGCAAGCAGTTGGTTTTTTAGCTTGTCGTGATTGCCCAGCGGCAGCGCATGGTAACGCTGTGCCCCGGCGCGTAGTGCCAGCATGCTCAGGTTATGGGCCAGCAGTTCTTCGAGGATCAGCCGCTGCTGCGCAGGATGCTTACCGGTTTCGAGATCGGCCAGTTTCATGTCCGGCGGCGGGCGGTGCAGGGTGCGTAACGCTTCCGGCAGGCTCATCATGCCCTGGCTCAGCTCGGCGGGCAGAAGCTCGGTAATTGCGCAGGTATCCAGCAGCTCAAGCGCCTGATCGGTCAACTTACGCAGTGTGGCCTGGCGGATGCCTTCCGTGGTCGGGTAAACCGGCGTGAGTGTTTCCTGCAGATCCGGCGTGCTGAGATCCCCCTGAATGCGGTATTCAGGATGGAACATCTCGGCACCGTATTTACCGCGTTTGGCTTCACCGTAAGCGAGCACGCGCTTTCCGGTGGAAAGGCTGTTCTTCATCGCCGCGTTGAAATTAAAGAAGCGCAGGGTAAGAATGCCGGTGCCGTCGCTAATCTGGCAGGTCATCATTCGGCGGCCGCCGAAGGAGATATTGCAGTTCAGCACTTCACCTTCCACCGTGGCGTAAAGGCCGGGTTGGAGGTCGTTAATGGGGTAGAGATGGGTGCGGTCTTCGTAGCGAAGCGGCAGGTGCAGCAGTAAATCCTGAATCGTGTGCAGGCCAATTTTGGCCAGCTTGCCGCTCTGGCTGGCACCCACTCCGGCAAGCGTGCTTAGCGGTATGGCATCCAGCAGGCGGCCTTTCATGGCTTACTTCGCTGACTGCATCGTTGCCCACCATGCGGCATCAGCTTCTATCTCACCCTGCTGATTCACATGTGGGTACGGTAAGCCTTTACGGCGGGAGACGTTCGCCAGCACAGGGTAACCGCCTTCAAACAGCAATCTCTGCTGCTCTGATTCCGGTAACGTACTGTTTTCGCGGCGATACATGCCTGCATTTTGACGCTGGCGCTGAGCTTCATACAGAATCAGCGCGGAGGCAACGGAGACGTTCAGCGACTGCACCATGCCAATCATCGGGATGATGATGTCCTGGTCAGCAAGCGCTAGCGCCTCTTCGGTAATGCCGGTTTTTTCCTGCCCCATCAGAATGCAGGTTGGGCGGGTATAGTCTATCTCACGGAAATCGACGGCTTTATCGGAAAGATGAGTGGCCAGAATCTGCATTCCGCTGCTTTTTAGCTGAGTAACGGCCTCGCCGATAGTCTTGTGCGTTTTGACTTCAACCCAGGAGTTGCTTCCTGCAGCGGCAGACGCCATGGTGCGCATACGGTTTCCGGGCCAAACGGCGTGCACTTCATGCACGCCTACGGCATCGGCGGTACGGATGATGGCGGAGACGTTATGGGGCTTATGCACCTGCTCCATACACACGGTCAGGTCCGGCTGGCGTCTGGCGAGCATCTCGCAAATACGCGCATAACGTTGAGGATTCATAACACTAATTTCTGTTGCGGGTAACTTTAATCACATCCGGCATCACGCGAATTTTGCGCATGATGTTAGCCAGATGGACGCGATCCCGGGCTGTCAGACGAATAAAGGCGCTGTACACTCGGCCGTCTTTCTCTTCGGTATTCAGGCTTTGAATATTAGAGCCAGCGGTATTGATTGCCGCGGTGAGATTCGCCAAAGCGCCCTGGTGGTTAAACATGTCCACCTTGATCTCGGTGATGAACTCCTGCTCGGTCTCTTTATCCCACTCCACGGCCATAAACTTCTCAGGCTCTTTCTGGTAGCCACGAATATTTCGACAGGATTCATGGTGGATAACCAGCCCTTTGCCCGGGCTGACGTGAGCGACGATAGGATCGCCTGGAATTGGGCGGCAACACTTAGCGAAGGTGATCAATACGCCGTCGGCGCCTTTGATCGGTAAATTGCTGTGGCCTGTCGATGCCGTAGTACCGGGTTGAGCGGTAATCGACGATTCACCCTGCAGGTTTTTCGCCACCACCACGCTCATCGCGTTACCGAGGCCAATTTCAGCCAGTAGATCGTCAAGAGACGCAAGCTTCATGCGGTCCAGCTCACGCTGGAGATTTTCCGCCGGAATTTCTGCCAGTTTACGGCTACCGCCCAGCGCATGGTTGAGCAGACGGCGACCCAGGCTTACGGAGTCATCACGCTTAAGGTTTTTCAGCATCTGGCGAATTTTGGCGCGAGCTTTCGAGCTGACGACAAAATTGAGCCATGCGGCGTTTGGCCGCGCGCCAGGCGCAGTGATGATTTCGATAGTTTGCCCGCTGGTCAAAGACTGTGAAAGCGGGTACGGCTGGCGGTCGACGCGAGCGCCGACGCAAGCGTGGCCGATATCGGTATGCACGGCGTAGGCAAAGTCCACCGGCGTCGCGCCAGCGGGCAGCTCTACAATGCGGCCTTCCGGGGTGAAAACGTAAATCTCATCCGGGAACAGATCGGATTTTACGCTCTCGATAAATTCAAACGAACTACCGGCGCTTTGCTGCAGCTCCAGCAGGCTCTGCATCCAGCGCTGAGCGCGAATTTGCGCGGTAGTGCTGCTTTCGCCCTGTTCTTTATAAGCCCAGTGCGCAGCGACCCCCATTTCCGCCATCTGATCCATGTCTTCGGTACGGATTTGCACTTCAACCGGGACGCCGTGCGGCCCAATCATTGAGGTGTGCAGAGACTGATAGCCGTTCGCTTTCGGAATGGCGATGTAGTCTTTAACCCGGCCCGGACGAGGCTTGTAGAGGCTGTGCATTTGCCCGAGGACTCGATAGCAGGTGTCCATATCGTGGACAATGACGCGAAACGCGTAGATATCCATGATCGAATGGAAACGCTGTTCTTTGAGCGTCATCTTGCAGTAAATGGAGTAAAGGTGCTTCTCGCGACCGCTTACGCGGCAGGGGATGCCTGCTTCCTGTAAACGCCCGTCGATTTCCGAGAGGATCTTTTGAATCATCTCTTTGCGGTTACCGCGCGCCGCTTTTACCACTTCTTTTATGACGCGGTAGCGGTTTGGGTAAAGCGCTTCAAAGCCGAGCTCTTCCAGTTCGGTTTTCAGGTGATGAATACCGAGGCGGTGAGCGAGTGGGCTGTAGATTTCGAGGGTTTCACGGGCAATGCGTCGACGCTTATCCGGGCGCAGTGACCCGAGCGTACGCATGTTGTGGGTACGGTCAGCAAGCTTGATCAAAATGACGCGGATATCCTGCACCATCGCCATGATCATTTTGCGGAAGTTTTCGGCCTGAGCCTCTTTCTTATCGCGGAACTTCAGTTTGTCTAGCTTAGAAACCCCTTCCACCAGTTCGGCAACGCTTTTGCCAAACAGCTGTTCCATATCCTGGTAGGTGGCCGGGGTATCTTCAATCACGTCATGCAGAAGCGCTGCCATGAGCGTTTCATGGTCGAGTTTCATCTCGGCCAGGATACAGGCAACGGCGACTGGATGGGTGATATAGGGTTCACCGCTTGAACGAGTTTGTCCCTCGTGAGCATCACGTGCGACAAGGTATGCCTGCCGGAGGCGCTTAATTTGCTCCTCTGGCAGATAACTTTGAATCAGCTGATTCAGGCTTTCAAACAGATACAAGGGCTACCCGCAGGCTAATTAACGACGACCTTCAGCAATAGCAGTTACGGCCTGCAGTTCTGCGGCTTCCTGCTCTTGCTGTTCCTGGCGCTCACGCACATCGAGAATCTGGTTGGTGATCAACCCTTCTTCGATTTCACGCAGTGCGATAACGGTCGTTTTATCGTTTTCTTCCGGTACCAGCGGATCTTTACCGCCAACCTGCATCTGACGAGCGCGACGCGCGGCCACAAGTACCAGGTCAAAACGGTTACCAATTTTCTCTACAGCGTCCTGAACGGTTACGCGTGCCATAATTAAAATGCTCCACAGGTGAAGAAATGACTGGGCATGATACTGAAACTGGTATCAGTCTGCCAATAGTTTGCTGATTAAAGCGTCATGTCGCATCTTTTGGCGACCCATTCGTAGACGCTCGGCACGAATGATTATCTTTAAATCAGACAGGGCGGTATCGAAGTCGTCATTAACGATAAGGTAATCATACTCCGCATAGTGACTCATTTCCGCAACGGCTTGCGCCATGCGTTTTGCAATCACTTCTTCGCTGTCCTGGCCGCGGCCACGCAGGCGGCGGTCAAGCTCGTCTTTTGACGGCGGCAGAATAAAGATACTGCGGGCCTGAGGCATTTTCTGACGAATCTGCTCTGCACCCTGCCAGTCGATATCCAAAAATACATCCACGCCGGTTGCCAGGACGTTTTCAATCGCGCGACGCGACGTACCGTAGTAGTTACCAAACACTTCCGCATGCTCAAGAAAAGCGTCTTCAGCGATCATCTGCTGAAATTCGTCTTTGCTGACAAAGAAGTAATGTTCCCCGTGATTTTCACCAGGGCGCACACCACGAGTGGTATGAGAGATGGAAACCTGGGTGTCATACAGCGGTTGTGTCTTTAACAAAGCCTGGATGAGGCTGGATTTACCCGCGCCACTTGGAGCGGAAACAATATAAAGCGTGCCTTGAGCCATGAGTTCTAACTTAATCGGTATGCATAAAGGGAAGAGCGTCTACCGGCATATTATACACACCGCCGCCGTGGTACGTAGATTTTGTCATCGGCTGGCGCTTTTTTTCTCGTGTTTTACGCGATGTTTTCCACTTCTTTGCTGCTTTCTATGTAACAAAACAGGTTTTTAGGGCGCGATCTCGCGTGAGGAGTAATTCTCGCTCGTGAAAAATGCAGTACCTGGTTATACCTCCGCTGAGAAAGATAATGGGGGCAACATGAAAGGGATAGCATTAGTACTGAGCGTTGTTTTACTTAACGTCACGGCCACTGTGTCGGCCTCGTGCCCGGCATGGTCAGCGCTAAGAACACAGACAGAAATTGAAAGTCTGGCGAAGCGGCTCGCCATTCTGGATGACTCTTACTTTCAGCAGGGAAAAAGCCTGGTGAGTGATGCGGTTTACGACAACTTGCAGGCGACACTCTCCGTATGGCGGCGTTGTGTTAAGCCGGGAATAGATGGAGAACCCGTCAGGATGGGCTCCGCAGGGCGCTTCCCTCATCCTGTTGCACATACCGGACTCAAAAAGTTGCCGGATAAACGAGCTGTTGCTCTATGGGGGAAAGGGCGTCAGGGGTTATGGGTGCAGCCCAAAATTGACGGCGTGGCGATAACGCTGGTCTATCAACAGGGCCGGTTGGTGAAAATGCTCAGCCGCGGCGATGGCCTAAAGGGAGAGGACTGGACGCATAAAGCTGCCGGTATTGCTGCAATTCCTCCTCAGGTTTCTGGGCCACTTGCGAACAGCGTATTGCAGGGAGAACTTTTCCTGAAACGAGACGGCCATATTCAAAGCCAGATGGGGGGCATAAATGCGCGTTCTAAAGTTGCCGGGGAGATGTTGCGTACGGGACCCGTTAGCGAGCCGAACCTTCTGGGCGTATTTATATGGGCCTGGCCGGCGGGTCCTGAAGGTATGGTCGAAAAGGGAAAGATATTGCGTGATGAGGGATTTTCACTCACCGCGGCCTGGTCCATGCCGGTAGCCAATATTGACGAGGTGACCCGTCTGCGTGATAGCTGGTTTAACCAACCACTTCCTTTTGTCACGGATGGGGTTGTGATTCGCCAGCAACGTGAACCCCAGTCTACATTCTGGCAACCAGGCCAGGGAGAATGGGCCGTAGCTTGGAAATATCCTCCTGCAGAAAAAATCGCCGAAGTCCGTAACGTTGATTTTGCCGTTGGGCGTACCGGCAAGGTATCCGTCGTGCTTGAGCTGGAGGAGGTGCAGCTCGACGATAAACGTGTTCGGCGGGTGAACATTGGCTCGCTAAAACGCTGGAAAGAATGGGATGTCGTGGCCGGTGACAAAGTGAAAATCAGCCTGGCGGGTCAAGGAATACCTCGTGTGGACGAGGTTGTCTGGCGCGTCAGCCAGCGAGAAACATCAATACCAGAAATGGCTTCATTTACTCCAGTCAGCTGCCTTTATTCATCCGCAGAGTGTGCAGAACAATTTATTGCCCGTCTTACATGGATGAGCCAAAAGCCCGTGCTTGATTTAGCGGGAGTAAGCCAGAGTACCTGGCGGCATTTGCACATGCGCACGCGGCTTCAGCATATTTTTTCATGGCTGACGCTGAGCAGAGAAGAGGTGTCAGCTTTGCCCGGATTCTCTTCGAAAAAAACCGAGCTGCTATGGCATCAATTTTCTTTATCCCGAAAGCAGCCGTTTATTCGTTGGGTGATGGCTTTAGGAATGCCGCTGCCGCGAAGTGCGCATGAAGCCATCAAAGATAAGCGCTGGTATCAACTGGGAGACTGGACGCTATCACGTTGGCAAACTTTGCCCGGCGTGGGGCTTAAGCGGGCAAAGCAGTTAATGGATTTTATGAAACATCCACAGGTTGTTGCCCTGGCCACCTTCCTGGGCCAGTACAACATTCAGGGGTTTAGCCGTCAGTGATCGGCGTGCTTGTAATGAAAGACAGGCAGGCCAAGGCGCAGGCGAAGCGCAAGCAACCGAGCGGTGAATCCGAATAATAAGGTCGCAATCACCACGACGTCATGGCTGCTAACGTAGTGCTGAAGTGCGATATAAAGCACGGCCGAAGCAAAGGCGACACCGGCATACAGTTCTTTTTGGAACACCAGTGGAATGCGTTTGCAGAACATATCTCGCAGCACTCCGCCGAAGACTCCCGTGATCACGGCGGCAATGGTCGCAATGATAGGGCCTTCACCCATATCAAGGGCAACCTGAGCACCGATGATAGAGAAAACAACCAGACCCAGCGCATCAAGTACCAAAAAGAGTTTACGCAGGTGTGGCATCACCGGGGCCATGATAGTGGTGAGTACCGCCGCGATGGCAACAATCACAACGTACTCGGGGTGTTTCACCCAGCCGAGGGGATAGTGGCCAAGCAGAATATCGCGAACTGAACCTCCGCCCAGTGCCGTAGCGGTTGCGATGATAATGACGCCAAACGTATCCATGCGGCGGCGGCCGGCGGCAAGCGCCCCGGTCATGGCTTCCGCCGTGATACCAATCAGATAAAGGATGTGTAGCAGCATGTCTGTCCCCTCAGAAAACAGGTGGAGGGTAACGTTTTGTGTGCTGTATCACGATTGAGATTTTCTAAGTTGAATGAAAAATGATTAGTTTTATTTATCCAAAAATGAAGGTTTGTTCCTTCTGTGTTGAAGTTTGTTTGATTATTTTTTTGATAAATGGATTAGTAAAATTATTTAAGGAGGGTCGATGAAAATACTGGCGATGTTAAAAGCGCTAGCGAACGGCATCCATCCAGAGACAGGAGAGATTTTGACCGCCGAATCGACAGCAAATAAGCCGGAAGCAATACGAATACTGTTTGCCCTGATAGAGGAGCTGTCGGCTACGCCGGAAAAACAGAAAAAAACAAAGCTGACGCCGGAGGAAAAACAGCAGCGTAACCTTGCAGAGGGGCGCCCGGCAAAGTCTTACTTCCCCTGGACTGAAGAAGAGAAAGTAATCCTGGCGGAACGTTTTGGGCAAAGTGAGGCTATTGAAGCCTTAGGCGGTGAGTTTGGACGTTCTGCGCGTGCGGTGGCTATTCAGCTAGAAAAGATGGGGCTCATTACGGCGGAGCAGCGTTTAGCGTATACGTAAAAAGAAAAAGCCTGCTGAACGCAGGCTTATACGGCATCACTCGATATTCTGAATCTGAATGTTGAATTTTGCATTAGTGTATTGTTTTTATTGGATTTTATTTTGAGTTGCCGTCTTTTAAGTACACCCTTATGTACATGATATTAGCCATTGATATCAACTAAGGTAGCATGATTAAGTCCAAACCGTCGGGTAAGTGCACCTACCATGGGGTTGGCCAATGAAAAACGTCTGGAAAATCCAAAATAATCAACGCATTGAAGGGGGGCTCACATACGAGCAAAAAAAACTTGACCTAAAAGGCCAAAACGGAGAAGTATCCTTAATGAATGCAATGAGTTTTTTCTTAAAAAATTTGTTGTTAGCCAATAAGGAGATTGCATGAAGGTATTGAGTAACATAAGACCTACACCTGAACAGCTTTCATTGGTTGGACAGAACAGAGAGGGGGTAGAAGTTATTTGTGGGGCCGCAGGTAGTGGGAAAACCACAACGGCCTTACTGAGGCTAAAATCCCTATGCTACATGTTTAATGTAAGACATCAGAGAGAGGGAAATACAGATCCTGTAAAAATACTGGTATTAACTTTCAATAAAACACTAGCTGGATATATAACAGAACTTGTGCATAGTCAACTACCTAATACCATTGACGTTGAATTGGAAATAAGTACGTTTAGTAAGTGGGCATATCACAATGTTAGGCCAGAGAAAGAAATTATAAGTTATTCAAGTGGTCTCCTATATTCTTACGCCCGCGCTATCGATTCCTTATCTCATGATTATGTTGTGAATGAAGTTGAGTATCTTCTTGGAAGATTCAAACCAGAGAATTTAGCTGATTACATTACAGCGGAGAGAACAGGCAGAGGTATTAGTCCAAGAGTAGAAAGAACAGTCCGTCAGAGGATTTTAGACGAGGTAGTGACCCCATATAAAGGAAAATTACAACAAAACAATGCCGTAGACTGGAATGACATTGCTGTAGCAATGAGAGAAGAAGTTGATTGCTTGGGTTATGAAATCGTAGTGGTCGATGAATGTCAGGATTTTACAGCAAATCAACTACGAGCTATTAAACATCATTTAGGCGAACATCATACGGCTACCTTTGTAACCGATACAGTTCAACGAATTTATGCAAGAGGGTATACATGGGCAGAAGCTGGTTATGATGTAAGGCCTGAGCGTTCTCATATTCTCAGAGCGAACTATAGGAATACAAGAGAAATAGCTGCGTTCGCAGCATCAGTTATATCAGGAATTAATGTTGAGGCGGATGGAGCATTACCAAATTTAAATGAAGCTAATTCATCAGGAAACCTACCGAAAGTGATTGTTGGTTTTTATAACAATCAAGTCCAATATGCTTTAGAATACATAAAAAATAATGTAGATCTGACATCCGAAACTGTAGCTTTCTTACATCCTAAAGGTTGGTCTGGATATCTAAAGTCAAATTTGACAAGAAGTGGAATTTCCTTTGTTGATATTACAAGAGCTGATTGTTGGCCAGATGATGAAGAGGTTAACGTTGCCATTTCAACGTTCCATTCAGCCAAAGGACTTGAATTTGATTATGTCTTTATTCTTGGGTTAAGTGACGAGAGTACAGTTTATCCAGAAGAATTGATCGATGATCAATTACTTGTGTTAAGGCGACTGCTTGCTGTAGCTATTGCGAGAGCTAAGAAAGATGTAATTATAGGTTATAAATATGGAGAAGAATCAGATTTAATTAGATTTTTTTCCCAAGGGACATTCACTGAGGTGATCTTATAATGGAAAAAGAAACATATGAAAGAAGAGGTGTTAATGAAGTAGTGCATTTCACTACTAATAAAGGACTGCTTGGTACCCTTGCATGTGATTTGCTTTTATCTCGCCATCGTTTACCAGAAAATGAGCTTTTACAATATATTATTTTTAATAATGCTGAGGTTAGACCTGAGCATTCAGAATATTTTGATAAAAGTGAAAACTGGATTGACTTTGTTAACCTATCATTATCTGAAATTAATAGAAGATATTTTGATGTGTCAAAAAATAAATGGCATGAAGGGAAAAATATTTTCTGGGTAATATTGTCATTTGATCCAATAATAATGACGCATGAGAATGTATACTTTGCAACCACAAATAATGCCTATCCTTACTGTGAACGAAAAAAAGGGGCAGAAGGATTTGAAAATCTGTTTTCTGACGAAGTTAAACGGAAAGATGGCTACTATGGCATTTGGAAAGCAAAGAGGTTAAATCGTGGTAGCCACCTAGCAACTTGTGAGCAGGCTGAAATTTTGTACCCTGCAGGTGTGCCGGTGAAACATCTAAAACGTATCTATGTAAGGACAGAAGAAGAATATGATATTGTAGGGGGGTGGCTCGCAGAGTTCCATGACCAATATGTTGAAGTGTGCATTTCACCAGCTAAATTTGAGGGGATACCAAATTGATGAGTGAAGAATACGAAAAAAATCATAGCTTTGCTCGACGTAAAGCCGTGCCTAAAAATATTGTTAACTCTTCATTATGGGCTGCTGCTGGGGATTCAATTGGTTGGATCTCTGAGCTCGTAAACGGAAAAGCGGGGCTGGAAAGGCGCATCGGTTCACAGCGACTTAGTAAGCCAGTTGCATGGAGCCGGATTGTAGGCGGTCGAGGCGGCCCCAAAGTCGCTTTGCCAGCAGGCACATACTCCGATGATACCCAGCTCAGATTAGCTGTATCCCGGTCAATCAGAGGTAACGGTTTTTTTGACGTAGAAAATTTTGCGAAAATTGAACTTACTGTATGGCCTAGTTATGCCTTAGGTGGCGGTGTAGGGACTAAAACTGCTGCGCAAAATTTAGCAAAAAGAACGGTAAATTGGTTCAATAATTTTTACTCCACTGGCCGGCAGTCTTATTTTACTAGCGGTGGTAATGGCGCAGCCATGCGTATCCAACCGCATGTTTGGTCTTCAAGTGGTAGCCGTTCGGAAGATGAAATACTTCTAGATGTGCTTAAGGATTCTTTAGTTACACATGGACACCCTCATGGTTTTTGTGGTGCAATATTCCATGCGAAAACTTTATTAGACATATTATTATATAATAAAGTACCTAACATTCGGGACTGGAAAAGATATATAGAATCATTTTCTATTATTCCAAGTTTAATTAGAATGGACTCTCAATTGTCTTCTTTCTGGTTAGCAGAGTGGGAGAGCAATAATGAATTGTCGTTAGATGATTCAATACATAAATGCCAAGAAGAAATATTGAATGATATAGAAAATATTACTTCGATTCTTCATGATAATAAAGAGAAAGCATATCGAAGAATTCTAGAGATCACTGGTTGCTTAACAGATCGATACCGTGGTTCAGGTATAAAAACAGCTTTAGTATCAGCAGTCTTAGCTTATATTTACCAGCGCGATAATATTGAAAATGCTTTAGTATGTGCTGCAAATGAGATTGATAGTGACACTGATACTATCGCTAGTATGTGTGGAGCTCTTTTAGGAGCTTATTCAGAACAGGAGGTTACATGGCCTCTACAGGATCGTGAATATTTAATTTCTGAATCTATGCGACTAGCAAATATTGAGGGATCTAATAGTCAACGAAGTTTTGAGTATCCTAAAATACAAAGTTGGATTCCGCCGTATAAACAAAACGATGCCGTGGGAATAGTTGAGAATAATTTTGCCTTAGTTGGATTGGGCATGTTGACTAATATTGATGAGCGATATTATGAAGCAAATAATGCTTGTTGGCAGTGGTTTAAATTGCCTTTTGGTCAAACAATCCTTGTAAAAAGAAAATCTGATAGCATTAGAGAGATACATGAAAGTCAGTTGCCAGATTTTACTCCAAGAGCTAAAGCCACCAAGAGTGAAGTTATAAAAGAAAATGATTCCAAGGATGAATCTTTTACTAAAACTAACGTTATTGTAAAGCAAGGTGATCTTTTCGGAAGAGAAGCTGACCCAAAAGATTGGCTTGATAGCATTACAGATGTAGTAATAAATTCAAATTTTGATGATGTAACACTGGGGCGAATGCTAAATGAATGTATCAATAAAACACAATCAGTTCAGATGGCTGTCAGTTTTTCCGCAATAATAGCTAAGGCCAAAATTGTCAGGCAACGTAAAAATAAAGAATAATAAGCGTATAATTAATAAATATTAAAAGAGGAGAGTTCTCCTCTTTTGTTTAAATGTTCTGAGGAAAAGGATTAGAATGGAGAACATCTCTTTAGCGATAAGATTTGATTACAGCGAAAACCGTAAGAATCCTGAGGATGTTCTGGTTATCCTTAGTGAATATGTGAAATTTTATAGAAATATTGGTTTAATAGCGTTAGATTCTATTAATGAAAAGGATTGCGCTTTATTTGATTTAGTCAGCCTGCAAGATGGATCGGCAATAGCGTGGATTAAATGTAGATTTTCTAAATGGAATGACTTTATCTTTAATTCAGCACAAGAGCTTGCTAACTACTTAGATAGTAATTCCGAGATTTCAACATTAGAGGATTTAAATAAGATATCAAATGATTTATCAGAATTTATCGTTAGTAGTACTGATCAAAAAATAAAAATAGAACCCTTCATTGATGTTGAACTACTAGGTAAAGTTCTATCTGATTATTCAGATCTAAATCTAAAACTTCTTTCGGATGAAAGTGCCTCTATTGGAAGAGGTTATCCGGGAGAAACAAGTCACACGACATTCAAAACGCTAAATAAGAATTTTGTTTTTAATGACAACGTAATTGATATGTTCCAAAGTGAAGTAAAACATCATAAAAGAAAATCAAAGTTTTATGTCCATGTTCCTGTCAATAAAGGAAATACAGTTTGGCGATTAGAGGAATTAACTACTGAGAATAAATTTTCAGCGAAGGTTGTAAATAGCAATTGGTTAGATGATTATCAATCTGGGATTATTGATCCTATTGGACCTAAGGATCTTATGGAGGCAGTGGTAGAGTATGATGAAATTACTTCTAAAGACCATAAGAAAAAGAAAACTTTAAAAATCAAGAATGCCAAAATAGTTGAGATTATAGATATAGTAAGAAGTAGAGGAAAGCAAGATGAATTTTTCTAAAGTTACTCCTGAAGAAAAAAAATCTATGCTTGCAGATATCTATGGAGAAGCTATTTTTTTGATAATCCCTTTTCTTGGGTTGATATTTATTACGGTAATAAAAAACTCCACATCTTTAGCATCGATTCTTTCTTCATTACTACTAACTACTGATTGGTCACTAATGTCAGCGGTAGTGTTCGGTCAATGTGCATATAAAGTTTCTAGAGTTATACCTATTTGTGGGGAAAAAATAGATGGTAGAAGGTTCACTTATTATCTAGCGTTAAGAATTCTTTTCATATTCTCTTCGCTATTTGTATATGCCGCAATGGCTTTCAAACCTAACATATATCTTGGAATATTCCAGATAATATTATTTTCATCCTCTGTTTTTATCTTTTTCAAAGATAGTTTAGCATCTAGCATTTTATCAAAAAGGCATTCAAAATAATATGTATCTGATTTTTTAAGCTGTCATGGAAAGCACAACAGCTTAAGCATGTCCAAATGAACTTTCTCTAATCACCCCTATCCTTATATGCTAATGCAATTGTGAAGATTCCACTCAATTGTTTAACACATATTAGCCAACTTTCCCAAATAATGTCTTTTTCAAAGAAAGAGATTCGATGTTTTATGAAAATTCTTTGAATATCCCTAGGAATTCTAGAATATTTCATTTCTCTCTTGATGCAGCATTTCAGCGCATATGTGCTAGGTTCTGGCGGGATTGTGACAATATATTCGTTTTTTGATAAGTGATGCGTTAAATCTTTCGAATAGACTTGTAAACGTATAAAGGGATTTTCCATTTTGAGAATATCTTTAAGCATTAGTGGATTACCATTTTTGCTTGTTGGTCTAGAATTAGGCATGTATCGTGATTCTATTCGCAAGAATTTCTTATGTGTATTGAAATTAATTTTGATTAGATCGCTATTTTTCTCCCGTATTACACACTTATCATTAAACGCATCTAACTTTTCATAGCAGAGTAAATGTATTTTAGACCGGTTACTGCCAAGTTGAACGCCTGGTAAACTATTTTCCTCATTAAAATATTTCGTTTTTCCTGCTTGACGTAATTCCCATATGTAATCATGTAGGTATCGCTCATAAAGGTCGAGGGCAACATCAATTCGCGTAACCCATGCTCTTGCTAGCAAATGATAAACTATTTCCCCTAGTTGTAAGTTCATCCATGATAATAACTGGTCAATCTTTTTAGGAGTAAGATATTGTGGGTAGAAATCAAATCGTATACCTCCAGTGTTTTTATTAATTGGTGCGTAATCAATGCGCAATAATAAAGGGGATTCTTTTTTTCTTTCTCTTATTAATAATGCACTTTTGTATGGCATCTCTTCCTTATTCTTGATGTACTTTATTAAATATTTGCTTTTTATCTTCTGTCTTATTTTTTTTAGTTTTGCGTATGTTTTGTTTTTCTCTTCTTTGTTAATAAAGCTACTTACGATGGTGAGTTTATCTATCCTTATTTTTAGTAGATTACCATTTTTGTCTTTCCCAATTGGTAATGAAGTACATGTGTCTATATTTTTTTTATTGAGCAGCATTATTAATCCTTAAGGCTAATAGATCCATCTCCGGATGGATGATTGTATTATTTAATAAATAATTCTTGATGAACTTGGTAATAAAAAGAAGTTTTAAGGGGGAATTATCTACCCTAACTGTTAGTGATCTACTAATATATATGTGTGTCTATAACGGGCTATTAGAGGAAAAGTAATCAGAGCGTGGTTAATGCACTTTGAGACGCTCAGCTATCCACTCTAAAACCTCCTCTTCTCGCCATGCAACTGCGCGTACTCCGGTTAGGCTAACTTGCCGAGGAAACGCACCTGCTTCGATTTGTCGGTAGAGTGTTGCCCGAGAAATTGCACATAGTTCTAGAACAGTTTTGATCTTAATTAGGCGTTGATTCGACATTGTTTGAATCCACATAAAAGCGCATCGGATTGATACCTTAACGATTTACAGTTTTGCAGATTGAACGAGGAAAAAAGACATAACCTATTGAATTTTAAGGTTTATTAGATGTTTGAAAGTTTCGGAACTTTAGAGCTTCTAAAACTTTCGAAACTTTCGAGCTTCTAAAAGTTTTGAAATTTCTGGGTTTGAAAACAAAAGCTCAGTAACGGAAATTTCAGGTTTTCCATGTGAAAAGTTTCGTAGGTGCTGCACAAAAAAATGAGTTTTGAAGATCTTGTGAGCAGCTTCCTTTTGCTGTTCCATGTGGAATGTTACGAGCAAAAGCATAGATATTGTTAGGGAATTGGACAGAAGGTTAATGGTGATTTTTAATCAACGAACTACAAATGATTTAGAAACTAGAGTAAAACTTTAATGATAAGAACAGATATCTGTCTAAAATTTTTATTGAAAGATAAATTTATTAAGCGTATTCATCCAAGAACATGATTAAAACCCTGCGTTGTTCATGTGTTAAACGAGGCCAAATTTGTTCAAATCTACTCTTTAGGTCTACATCTTTCACTGGAACAAATTCTGGTTGTTCGTTATTACCAGATGAATTCTCATCAAAGCAATCAATGAAAAACCAACCAATTGGCGTATTCATTTTTATGGCAATATTTACAAGATGTGCGACATTGATTTTATTGGCTCCTCTTTCATAACGAGATAGTTGTTGTTGGGAAATATCCGCATACTCGGCTAATTGCTGTGCAGTCATGCCAAGTTCTTTTCTGCGCATCTGGATACGCTGACCAACCAGCTTATCAGTAACTTCGGATGCAAGCTTCGCCATTTTCCCGCCTTTTTCCAACTTCGATGTCTATAAAAGACATTTTGCGGGTGTTTTACTCTTGCATGAATATCGTTAATGGATTATAAATTGATTTTTACTCCTTTATGGATTGTTTGGCTTCAAGGAAGTTCATTTTTCTATCTTTCAGCTCCTATAAAAGGAACTTAACTGAAATTTGGTCTGGCTTCATTAACACTAGCAAGTAATAACTTTTTCTAAGAATCTATGATAATTGAGAGGTAATATGAACAATTCAACTA
>NZ_JACARU010000069.1:0-35053 GCF_013386425.1 Cedecea sp. P7760
CCCGGACACGTTCACCGTTTTCGGAACGTGCAGGGGAAACAAATGTACGGGTGAACGGAATAACTGCGGCTCGAAAAATATCTCCAGGAAGATTCGAAAGGAAAATGTGACTAAGAGACAACGCCTTTCCAAGGAGAGGGTCGGAGTGAGAGCTCCACCCTATCCGAGTAAATTCTTCACCGTTGCTAGCTGAACGTTCGCCTGCGCGCCCAGCGCACGGTTAAGCGTGGAAAAACTGTCGCCGCTTTTTTCCAGCACGTTGCCCAGCGCCCGCGCCGTTTCCTGCGCTTGCTGTGGGCTATACGGCGTGGCCATCTCATCAATACGGGAGCGAACGCGATCCTGATGCGCTCGCAGCTTGCCGCGCTGCATCGTTATCTGCTCCAGCGCCTGCTGCAGGCGTAATTGCCCGTCGCGGCTGCTGTCCGGACGCGCCGCCAGTTGCACCAAATCTTCCTGCTGAGCTGTCTCAGGCTGAGCCGACAGCACGGTAAACGAATCTGACGGGAAATTATGCCCTTCACCGCGCACGCTAAGCTGCTGGCTGACCTGCTCCCAGCGGGACTCATCGACGCTGAAATTCACCTGCCCGCTTCTGTCGAGGCTGGCGTGAATGCCCATCCGGCCCAGGCCAACGTTAAGACGAGTCAACACGGTACGAGGCGATCCTTCTGCGGGCAAGGCCACGGCGGCCAGCTCTCGCTTTGTGCCGCCTAGCATAAAGATCAGCGTTTCTCCGCCCGGCGCGCTCAGGACCTTCTCGCTGCCCGGCAAAGTGAAATTCACCTGCGACTGACTCTGCAGACGGACGTTGAACTGGCGGTCAACCGTCCCGCCGGAAAGCTGGGTTCGGCGCGCCAGCAGGCGTTCCAGTCCGGCAGCCTGCTCCTGGCCTTTTCCCTGGCTCGCCGCATGGCGCAGCTGCAGAAGCTGCGTTTCAGTGCTGGAAAGATAGCTGTCCGCCTGCTGAACCGCCGTCAGCTGCTGGTTAAGCTGAACGTTGTAGCGGAGTGGACGAGTAGACAACAGCGCCGCTTCAGGAAACGGGCTGCGGGATGACGTCTTCTCTTCCACCTGACGGCGCTGCACGGACTGCGGAGCATTGATATTCCCGCGGCTAAGCGCGGCGGCCTGGGAAGATGTTGTAGTGGCTAAACCAACCTGCATGGTTACATCACGCTAAACAGTGAGAGCTTACTGATCATGCTGTAAGCCTGGTTGGAAATCTGTACAGAATTCATATACAGCTGAAGGTTTACCGTCGCCGTAGCGGGGTCGCTGAAAGAGAGATCGCGTACCACCTGGTCGTTTGCCGCGCTGACGTCGGTATGCGCGTTGCTCAGCAGGGTTAAGCGGTTTTGTCGCCCCCCCACGTCGGTAAAGATCGCCGACACGTTATCCCGCGTGGCTTTGGCGGAATCCAGCATATCGGTGACCTCACTCTTATAATCCGCCGCCGGAATAGCCGGATCCTGCATTTTCTGCGACAGCGCTTTCAGCTTATTCAGCATGTCCAGATCGTCACTGCCGGAAGAGAAGGCGCTGGCAACGTTGGTGTTTTCCTTAATGTTTACGCCGTTCGCCACGGTCGTCTCGCGCGTGCCGTCGTTACCGGCAAACACAAAGGTCTTCGCCGCTGCATCCCACTGCACCGGTTTCGTGCCGGTTTTCGTACCGGAAAACAGATAGCTGCCGTTTTCATTTTGCGCATTCATCGACGCCACCAGCGAGTCCAGCATCGACTCAAGCTCCGCGCCGTAGCTCGCCATATCCTGCTGGCTGTTGGTGTCGTTGGCGGCGGCAAGCAGTTTGTCGTTCAGCGCCAGCAGCTGGTCGTTCATTGCCTGCAGGTGAGACTCCTGGCTTGCCAGCGTCCCGCTGATGCTGGTGATATTGCTCTGATATTGCTCAATTGCCGACTGCTCGCGGTTCAACTGCACCAGGCGGCTGGCGGCCACCGGGTCGTCCGACGGCACGTTAATTCGCTTCTGCGTAGAGAGCTGCTGCATCAGCTTGCTGATGCTCTCGCTGTTTTTGCCCAGCTGGCTGAGCATCTGCGAGGAGTTGTAAAGGCTACTGATTCGCATAGTGTTTATCTTAATCCTCGTTAGAACAGGTTAAGCAGATCGCTGAAGATCTGGTCGCCCGTGGCGATCACTTTCAGGTTGGCCTGGTAGGACTGCATGTAAATCTGCAGGTTGATCGCCTCTTCGTCCTCGTTGACCGCGCTGAGGTTGTCGCGCTGGTTCTGAGCCTGACTGGCCACTGCAATAGCGGCTTCCTGTTCGGTTTTGTTCTGCCGGCTGGCAATCCCGATGCGGGAAATAATCGCCGCAGCGCCCTCGTTGAGGCTCATGTTGCCCAGGCCGCCAATGTTCGTTTTGCTGTTTTTCAGGTCGATAAGAAGCTGCAGGTTATCGCCGTTGCCGGGCTCGCCCGCCGCGCCGGACAGCGCAATCTCATCGGGCTTCAGGTCGGTCACCCGCAGCATGCCCGCGCTGTTACTCGGGTCAAAAACAAACAGCGGCTTGCCCGGATTACCGTTGAGATCAAACCCCTGAGCCAGCTGATTGTTAAACAGATCTGCGACCGCTTCAGCCATGCCCTGAATCGCGCCCTGCATCTCTTTCAGCGTGGTCGTTTCATAGTCGTAGAGCGCGCCAAGCTGGCCGCCCGTCGAAGGATTGAGGCTGAATTCGCTGGTGGAAAACTTCAGGCTGAGGGTGCTGTTGCCGTTGGCATCCACGCCCGCTTTCATTTCACCTGCCGTTTTGCCGCTAACCAGCGGCTGCCCGCCCTTCAGGGCCACGGTGTAGCTCCCGCTGCCGTCTTCGGTAACCTTCACGTCCGCCAGCTCGCTGAGTTTTTTCACCAGCTCGTCACGCTGATCGCGAAGCACGCTGCTGTTGCCGCCGGTAGACTCCAGTTCGATGATTTTCTGGTTGTAGCTGGCAATACCGGAGCTTAGCGAGTTGATGCTTTCCACCGCCGCGTTACGCTGGGTGGAGAGTGAATTTTTCTGGCTAGTGATAAAGTCATTCATGCTGTTAAAACGCGTGGCCAGGGAGCTGGCCTGGTTTAACAGCTGCTGGCGCAGCGCCGGAGATTCTGGCTGCGTGGTCATCGCGCTCAGGGCGCCAAAAAACTCATCCAGCCCGTTACCCAGGCTTGTAGAATCGGTGCCAATCACCTCTTCCAGGGCACCAAGATACTGCTGTCCCGAAGTGAAATAGCTGGCCTTGGTGTTCGTCTGCCAGACCTGGTTCACCAGATACTGGTTGGAGATGCGGCGAATGCTGTCCACCTGCACGCCGTTTCCGGCGGACAGGCCAACCTGGCCCATCGGCCCAATAGCACTTTGCAGCATCCCCTGGCGGCTGTAGCCGGGCGTCAGCAGGTTAGCGATGTTCATCGAGGTGACGCTCATCCCCGTCTGGGCAGCCTGAATGCCGCTGTAGGCAATATTAATGATGCTCATGTTTTATGACTCCTGACCGCGACGCATCACGGGGATGACCGGGGTAGCTAATTCCGAGGGCTGCTGCGGTAAAGCGGCACTTTTTGCCTCAGCCTTAACTCCGGCGGGTACCAGCTGAGCAATAATCATCCCGGCAATGCCGGTGCTGCGCTGCGAAGCCAGCTCGGAGGCCAGCCGATCGTCGTAAAAATCTCGCATCATGCGCTGCTGCTTGCTGTTGAAAGGGCTGTCCTCGGCGGCCATCGCATCAGAGGCTTTGCGCATCTGCTGCATCATCGAGCGCAGAAACATCGCTTCAAACTGCTCGGCAGCCTGTTCAACATTTTGTGGTTTTACCTGCCCGGTCATATCGCCGGGCAGGACGGTTTGCTGCCGGTTAATCGGATTGATCATTTGGGTTCCTTAAATCACCACCAGCTCGGCATCCAGCGCACCTGCTTCATGCAGCGCCTGCAGAATCGCCATCGTGTCATCCGGCGCTGCGCCCAGGCTGTTAATGGTGCTCACGATGCTGCGCAGGCTGGTGCCCGCAGGAATGGTGACCATCTGGCCGCGCCCGCGATTCACGCTGACGTCACTTTCCGGCGTGACCACGGTACGCCCCTGGCTGAACGCGCCAGGCTGGCTGACGTTGCTGCTTTCACGGATGGTGACCGTCAGGTTGCCGTGAGAAACGGCGGCGGCCCGGACCACCACGCCATCACCGATAACCACGGTGCCGGTGCGAGCGTTAAATACTACGCGCGGAGGCTGTTTCCCGGCGTTTACCTGCACGTCTTCCAGCATCGACATAAACCTGACGCGCTCGCCCGGATCCATCGGCGCACGCACCGCCACGTTGGTCGCGCTTTGTGCGGTAGCCGTATTCGCCCCAAAGGTGCTGTTCAGCGCTACCGCCACGTTATTGGCAGTTTTAAAGCTTGGACGCTTGAGGTTAAGCATCACCTGGCTGTTGTCCTGAAAATCGGTTGGGATCTCGCGTTCGATAGAGCCGCCGTTCGGCACGCGCCCTACCGTAGGCGTATTCACGGTGACGCTGGAGCCGCTGTTTCCTTCCGCCTTCACGCCGCCAACGACCACGTTGCCCTGCGCCAGCGCATAGACTTCGCCGTCGGCCCCCCGGAGCTGAGTGAGCAGCAGCGTGCCGCCGCGCAGGCTCTTTGCGTCGCCAATCGAAGAAACGGTGACGTCAATCGACTGCCCGCGTGCATAGCCCGGCGGCAGCGTGGCGCTGATGGCAACCGCCGCAACGTTTTTCACCTTCGGGTCGATTTTGGTCGGCAGCTGCACGCCAAACTGGCGCAGCATGTTGGTCACCGACTGGCTGGTAAATTTCACCTGGTTTTTATCGCCGGAGCCATCAAGGCCGACCACCAGGCTATAGCCCACCAGCTGGTTGCCGCGCACACCCTGGATATCCACGATGTTGCCCAGCGTCTCAGCCAGCGAGCAGGTGCTCCACAGGAGCGTGAGGAAAAGCGCTACGTTACGCATCATCGGCTCCGGTTAGATAGGGAACAGCGGGTGGTTGAAGATACGCGTCAGCCAGCCCGCCGCGTTCGAGTCGCTCAGCGCCCCACGGCCCGCATACGAAATACGTGCATTGGCGATGCGCTGGGAAGAAACGGTGTTATCACGCTCGACGTCATCGGCACGGATCAGGCCCGTGACGCGCATGTACTCGTCGCCCTGGTTAAGGGTGAGCCATTTTTCGCCACGCACCGCCAGCACGCCGTTGGGCAGCACTTTAAACACCGCGACGGTAATCGAACCGCGGAGGCTATTTTGCTGCTGGGAGCTGGCGTTGCCGTTGAAGTTCCGCTCGCCGTCGACGGATCCGCTAAGCTTGTCGACCGAGTGGCCGAACGCCTGCGGCACGCCGATCGTGACGTCGTTTTTCTTACCGAAGTTGGTTCGCGCTTGCTTACTGGCCTGGGTAGACTCATCGAGACGTACGGTCAGGATATCCCCCACGCGGTAGGCGCGGCGGTCCTGGGTCAGCGACCAGTTATAGCCGCCGTTGTAGACGCCACCGCCCTGCACCGCCGTATCCGGCATAACAAAATCTTCCGGCGGCGCGAAGGCCGCATCGTCTTTATGCACCAGCAAAGCCGGGCTTTCGCACCCGGCCAGCATCAAGGCCAGTAAACCGATAACACACTGCTTTTTCATGACTCTCTTCACTTCATTGACCCATCATTACATCGTCTGGGTGACAAACTTGAGCATATCGTCGGCGGCAGACACCATTTTGGCGTTCATTTCGTAGGCGCGCTGGACGGTAATCATGTCCACCATCTCCTCGACGACCTGCACGTTAGACCCTTCAAGCGATCCCTGCTCGAGCTGGCCAAACGCCTCTTCACCGGGGATGCCTTCCACCGCTTCACCGCTGGCGGTAGTTTCGCGATAGAGGTTGCCGCCCACCGCTTCCAGGCCGGCCGGATTGACGAAGTTCACCAGGGTAATCTGCCCCAGCTCAACCGGATCGGTTTCGCCACCAACCAGCGCCATCACCGTGCCGTCTTTAGCAATCTGAAGCTCTTTGGTATTGGCCGGCAGCTCAATTTGCGGCACCAGCGGCAGGCCAGCGGCGTTGGTGATCACTCCTTCCTGATTGCGCTGCAGGTTTCCAGCGCGGGTATAGGCGATTTCACCATCCGGCGTTTCCACCTGGAAGAATCCCTGGCCGGTGATAGCCACGTCCAGATCCTGCCCGGTGTTCTGGATGCTGCCGGTGGAGAACTCTTTCTGCGTACCGACGATTTTCACGCCGCTGCCGAACTGAATGCCGGTCGGCGCGGTGTTGTTCTGATCGAGCTGGCCGCCGGGTGCACGCTGGTTCTGATAAAACAGATCCGAGAACATCACGCGGTCGCGCTTAAACCCGGAGGTATTCACGTTGGCGAGGTTGTTGGAAATCGCGCCCATTTTGGCGTCCTGCGCCGCGAGCCCGGTTTTACTTATCCATAAAGCTGGATTCATCGTTCGTTATCCTTGTAATCAACTGCCGCGCAGCAGGCGATTGCCCGCCGTGGCCAGATCTTCCGCCGCTTTCATCATCTTGATCTGAGCTTCGAACTGACGGTTCAGCGCAATGCTCGACACCATCTCGCTGATGGCCGAAACGTTGGCGCTTTCCAGGTGCCCGGAGGCCACCATGACTTCTTCGTTGCGCGGATTGTTCAGCGCGTTCGTGACGAGGAACCCGGCGCTGTTTTTCTGCAGCTGTCCGGCAGGAATATCCACCAGCTTGAGGCGATCGATTTCCACCGGTATGGCAGGGCCGCCGTCGTCCGGCACAATGCTTATCACCCCGTCCTGGGCAATAGAGATTTGTGAAAATGGCGGCAGCACGATAGGTCCGCCGTCCCCTTCCACCGGCAGGCCGTTAATCGTCAGGTCGCCTTCCGGGCCAACGTCGATTTGCCCGTTGCGGGTATAGACTTCGCGATTACCGCTGCTGAGGGCTATCAGGCCGCTCCCGCGCAGGGCAACGTCGAGGTCACGGCCGGTCTGCTTCATCGCGCCCGGCGTCATATCAACGCCGCCGTTGGTCGGCTGCACCAGATAGCGCGAGTCATACCCCGCGCCTTCAATCTGCTGCGCCTGAGCGCTTTCCAGATCGCTGCGAAATCCCTGGGTATTCACGTTCGCCAGGTTGTTGGCGTGGATCTGCTGCTGGGACAGGCTGCGGTTTGCGCCGCTGACGGCGGTGTAAATTAAGTGATCCATTACACGGCCTGGAACAGCGCGTTCATCATGCTGTCGTTGGTGCTGATAACCTTGGTGTTGGCCTGGTAATTACGCTGGGCGCTCATCAGCCCAACCAGTTCCGAGGTCAAATCAACGTTTGAGGCTTCCAGCGCACCGGCTTTAATGGCACCCAACAGGCCGCTGCCTGGCGCTCCGGTCAGCGGGGTTCCGGAAGCTGCGGTCTGCATCCAGGTGGTGCCATCCTGCGCGGCCAGGCCGTTAGGGTTAGCAAAGTTGGCTAAAATCAGCTGTCCCTGAAGCATGCGCTCGCCGTTGGAGAACGTGGCATACACCGAGCCATCTTCATCGATCTGCTGGCCGGTTTTCGAGCCGGAGGCATAGCCGTTGCCCTTGTTTTTGCTGACCGAGAAATCAGAGCCATACTGCGTGGTGCCGGTGTAGTTCAGGTCAACGGACAACGGCTGCGCGCCAGGAATATCAATGGTCAGATCCACGGCTCCATTGGGCGAACTCAAAATGCCCTGATCGCTGAAGGTCAAGGTTTGGCTCGCCGGATTGGTCATCGGCTGGTCGTCCATGTAGTAATGCACTTCCCAGGTGTTTTCGTCAGTTTTTACGAAATACTGGTTGATGGTGTGCTCGCGACCCAGCGAGTCATAGACCTGCGTCGCGTAAGTGTTGTTGTAGGAAGTGTTGTCTTTAGGATCGAAATTCGCCGTAACGGGCTTCTCCGCGCGGGCATCAAGGTTAGCGGTAAAATCTAAACCATCGGTAGGTTTCGCGGCAATCGAGCCGTTGCTGATGGTTAAATTGCCAACGCTGCCCACCTGCAGCACGCCGTTCGCGTCAACCGGGTAGCCCTGCAGGTTCATGCCGGAACTGTTGATCAGATTACCGTTGCTGTCGGTGCCGAAATAGCCCGCACGGGTATAGGCCGTGGTGCCGGCAGTGTCGCGCACCACGAAGAAACCATTGCCGGAGATAGCCAGATCCAGGCCATTACCGGTGGCATTGATAGCCCCGCCACGGCTGATGCTCTGGGTCATGCCGGTCACCCCCACGCCGAGCGGCTGGCTTTGGGCGTACAGGGCAGCAAACTCCGCCCGGCCGGACTTAAACCCTACGGTGCCGGAGTTCGCGATGTTGTTAGAGATCGCATTCAGCTGTTCGGTGATGGCGTTAAGGCCGGAGGTCGCAATACTAAAGCTCATATCATGTCTTCCTGATTATTTCTGCTGGTCCTGACTCATGCCTTGCCGGCAGGGGCAGATTGTCCAAATTGGGTGATGTAGTTGTAGGCAATTTCGCCCAGGCCCGAAATGTTGAGCATGGTCGGGCTGCCGTCCAGCGGGATGCGCACGTTATTGACGATGCCGCCAATTTCGACCGGAACTTTTTCTTCCCCGGTGTCGGTCACCACGCTAAGCGTGTATTTCCCTTCCGCCAGCCCCAGCGCTTCAGGGTCGATAGCAAAATCCACCTGCCCGGCTTCCTGCTTGCCCAGCTCAATTTTCTGCTCGCTGCCGGCGGAATCCTTGACGATAACGGTAACCACGCCGGCAGCATGTTCCAGCGTCAGGCGGCCATTCACGGTCGTGGCGCCGTCGGAGGTAAAGCTGTCGCTCTGCACCATCACCTTCTGCCCGACCAGATTGCCGGTGCTCAGCGTTTGCAGGTTGTCCATCAGTACCGAGTTGTTGGCCATCAGCCTGGACATGGTTTCCATCGACTGCACCTGGGTCAGCTGCGCCAGCTGGCCGACATATTCGGTGCCGTCCGTCGGGTTGAGCGGATCCTGGTTCTGGATTTGCGCGACCAGCAGCTGCATAAACAGGCCGTTCATGCCCGCCGCGCTGCCGTTATTTGCCACGCCTCCGTCGCCGTTGGCGCTCAAGTTACTGGTGTCGTTATTCACGTTCATTTTCACACTTCTCCAAGGCGCAGCAGGCTTTGCTGCATGCTTTTCACGCTGTTAAGTACGTCAACGCTGGTTTCAAAACTGCGTGAGGCCGACATCATGTCCGCCATCTCTTCCACCACGTTCACGTCCGGGTAATAGACGTAGCCGCGGTCGTCGGCCATCGGGTGATTAGGTTCATAACGCTGCACCGCGTTACCGGTTTCCACCACGTCCATGACCTGCACTCTTGCCCCGGTCAGCGCCCGGTTGCCCATCAGCTCATCGTTTTGATAAACCGAGGCGAATACCGGGCGGCGTGCCTTGTAGACGCCATTCTCAGTCGCCGAGGGTGAGTCGGCGTTCGCCATGTTGCTGGCGATGGTGTTCAGGCGAACGGTCTGCGCCGTCATAGCCGAGCCTGAAACACGATAGATATTGTTAAATGCCATTTTGCATGGTTACCTGAGTTCGTTATTTCCCTTCGATAGCCTTTTTCAGGCCAACAAACTTCATGTTCAGAAACGCCAGGCTTGCCTGGTAGTCCTGCACATTTTTCGAAAACTCAGCCTGCTCCACGTCTAAGGCGACGGTGTTGCCATCGGAAGAAGGCTGATACGGCACGCGATATTTTTCCTGCGGCGAAGGGTCAGTTGAAAAACTCCACGCTGAACGTTGCATCTCCGCGGCAAAATCAATATCTTTAGCCTGGAAGTTTGGGGTGTCGACGTTAGCCAGGTTGGCGGATAGCAGCTCTGCTCGGGAAAGTCGAAGTGCTACTGCCTGCGGATGAACACCCAATGCTTTGTCAAAAGAAATACTCACAGCCCACATCCTCGTGATGAAAAACAACGGCAAAAAAATCGCTAACACATCCTTGTTTAGCAATTACCGTGCCAGAGTTATAACATCATGAATTCAAAGATTTTTACCAGATTCAACAGCGATAAAGGGAAACCCGGTTTCCGCTTCTCCTTCCGCCTTGCTGCCGTGTTGGGTTTGCTGATACTGCCTCCGACGCTGCTCGCCGCGGAACAAAACGTCGTGGTCGCCAAAAGCGCGCTTGATCGCGGCCATGTTCTGACCCAGGCGGATATTCAGCTCAAAGCTCTCCAGGCTTCGGGCCCCCGTGGCGGCTACCTGACCAACCCCAAAGAAGCCATCGGCATGACGCTGAAGCGGCGCCTGCGCGCTGACCAGCCGATTACCCGCGCGCACCTTGACGCCCCGGTGCTGGTTGAACGCGGCCAGCGCGTGCTGATGGTTGCCCTGCAGGACGGCATTGAAGCGAGAACCGTAGGCGAAGCGATGAAAAAGGGCCGCAAAGGCGAAATGATTAAGGTGAAGAACGAAAGCAGCCAGCGGGTAGTCAGCGCCGTGGTTGCCGACGCGGGCGTGGTGCGCATGCTCAACGCCGCTACAAAATAATTTTAATTATGCGATTAAAGTTTCGCTGTTGTCGGGTCGCTTTACACCGGTAAGGGAATGGGAAAGAAGCTTTCCTCCCCCGTGGAATCACCTTGCACTCAATAAAAAACAGAACCACCGAGCAACCGGAGAACAGCGATGAAAGTGAATACAACCCAGTACAGCCCTGCCATAACTGCGCTTAGCACCCACACCGCCGGGCAAACTCGCCCACAGGCCGAAGAAAGTGCAGGCAGCGAAAAAACTCGTCCGGTAGACCCGGTTCTGGGTGAGGCACAGCAGAACATGGCCGCGATGCCGGACATTGATATGGCCCGCGTTGAAGCGATGAAAGAAGCCATCAGCGCAGGAAAAATCAGCATCAATCTGGATGAGTTGACCGGCGCGATGCAAAAATACTATCAGAGGTAGGTTATGAGTAATGCAGCCCAGGACGTGAAGCAGTTAATCGAAGATATGATTGCCGATCGTAAATACTACACCGAGCTTAACGCCCTCCTGGAGCAGCAGCGTCAGCTTATTGTTGGCCGCCGGTCGGCAGAACTGGATCAGCTTAACGGTAAGCTGATTCATATTTATGAGCGCCTCGCCGCAAGCAGCCAGCAGCGATACGCCACGCTTGCTGGTCTCGGCGTTCCCGCAGGCCCGCAGGGCATAAAAGCCTTATTCTCTCGCCTGCCAGTTTCACATCAGGGCCAGGTCAGCGCGCTCTGGGAAGACCTTGAAACACAGGCCACCCGCTGCAAAACGGCCAATGAGGGGAATGGTTTGCTGCTGGGCATGCAGCAGGAGATTCTGGAAAACCTGGTGAACAGCAGCGAGCCGGAAAACTGGCTTTATCAGCAGGTTTAATCTATGGCTACGCAAAACACGACAGGCCTCGCCAGGAAAACCAGGTGAAATAATGAAATGGAAAAGATAAGTATTATTGTTTCAGCCTATAATGCGAAGAAACACCTTCATGCGTGCCTCAGCTCCGTGCTTAATCAAACTTATGATAACTATGAAGTTATTATTATTAACGATGGTTCTACGGATACGACGGAACAAATCGGCAACGAATTTGTTCATGCCAACGATAAATTTACCTTAATCAATATTGAAAATGGGGGACCAGGCAAGGCCAGAAATAAAGGTCTCGATATCGCTCAGGGCGATTATATTCTATTTCTGGATTCGGACGATCGTCTGGTTCCGGGCTGCCTGGAAACTGCCGTTAAAGCCATTAAAAAAAACAACCTTGATATTATATTTTTCCATACACGCCTTGAATATACTTGTGCTTCACTACGCAATAATGATGTCGACAATTATTACCGCTATCCTGTTGAAACCATAAATTCACCTACAACAGCAGAGCGGTTTTACCGTCAGTGTATTATGTCACTATGTCAGTCAGGATTTGGTTATCCTGTCGTGGTTTGGGGCTATATTTTTGCTCGTCAAAAATATCAGCAGCAGCGTTTCACTCAGCACATTTATGAAGATGAATTTTTTACCACAATGCTACTTTTATCCGATCAGGATGCCAAAGTTAGCTGTCTGAAAAATAAATTGCATATTCATACTTTACACCTAGCGTCTTTAACTCAACAACCGCTAACGCAAGACAATATATATACGATGGCCTGCGTCGCAACTGAATTAATACCACTCATCAATGTAATTGAAAACAAAAAAACTCGCCACTGCCTTGCCATTAATATAACAATATTAATCTTAAGCGCCATTAATAAAAACGATCGCCTTCTTCGTGATGCAATCAATCCAATGGAGTTAATCTTCTCACTTGTTCAGCATACTTTGTCAGAACAGAATCAGACTTTTACCACACCATTAGCCGAACTGATTATTATTGTCATTACAACCATTGCCGATCATTATCAGATCAGAGAAACACCAGAAGTCATCAATATCATTAAAATGATTCATCAATATAAAAATTAAGTTTTGCACAAACAGACTTCTTCACATTTCAAGAAGTCTGTTTGTATTATCTAAGCCGGTCCTTTCGAAAATTAATTTCCCTGAGTGCTGCACGCGCCAGCGCCTCATTTGAATCAATAACCTTTACGTCTTGCCACAAAGAATGGGTTTTAATTAAACTCAATTCTGTACACGCCAATATAATTGTATCAACACTTTGATTGCGCAGTACATTAATAAAACATTCAAGTTCAGCATATAGCGAATCTGTAATAGTCTGAGATACTTTCAACGCCGAAATACATTCATTAATTACAACCTGATGTTGACAGTTCAATACATGAACGCTGTGGCCCGCCGCAGTTAGCGCATGTTGATATAATCCGCTAAGAAGTAAATCTTTTGAACCTAATATTGCCACTCTTTTTTTAGAAGCAGAGAGACAACTTACCGTTTCGTTAATAATACTTAATACAGGGATCGTCGCATTCTCTCCCCAACCAGAGAAGAGAATATGTGCAGTATTACAGGGAACAACTGCAACGGTAGCACCTGATTTAGCCAACTCATTAATAGACTCAAAAATAAAAGGTGAAGGGTTTCGCTCTCCCAACTGCAAGTGCCGTCCCCGGCTGGGAATTTTACTGTTACTATCAACAATTACTCGAGGGTAATCCCAGTCTTTCTTAGCATCAATAAGCGAATAAACCTGTTGGCAAAAATTAAGCGTCGCCCAGGGAGCAACGCCAACAACGCCAATTACACCTTCATTTCCGGGCCAGGTGACATCAGAATGCACAGGAACAATATTAACCATGACACTTACCAAAATAATACAAACGCAGCCGCGTTTCTGGATATTTATTCAAAACATGTCCTTCAGGAAACATATTTTCATCCTTGAGTGTTTCAAACCCTACCCTCTTGAAAACAGCCTTATACTCTTGAGCCGTACGGTAAAGTGCTGAGTATTCAGTTTGTAATAGTTCAGAGAACTGATTATTGATCTCATAGCGTTCAGCCAGGCCTGTACCATCTCGTAGCATAATGATAGTGTCGTCATGAACAACGTTTTTTAAATTACTGATTAACGTTTCTACCTGCCGATCGTTCAGGTAGACAAAAAGCCCAGAGATGAAGATAACATCGAACCGCTCATTACTGCGGAAGTCCTCAGCGCCAGAAACAATGAACTCAATGTTTTCAGCCTGCCGTGATTGCGCTTCAAGCCTGCCGATCTCAACCAGCGGCTCAGAATACTCGACGGCAACGATACGCGAAGCACCCTGTGCATGAAACCTGAATGTCCACTGGCCTACGCCAGCGCCAAGGTCCAGAATAGACTTCCCTTTTAAGGATGGCAGCCATGAGAAGACTTTCGCCGTTTCATCCTGAACTTTTATTTTCAACAGTTCAGGATCATGTTCCATATTCACAATGCTTTCAAACGGCAGCTTATTGTATAAAGCAGAACGGCTATCCCAAAACTTTTTTACTTTACTTTCATTTAACATCACTTAATCCACACGTTAGTTTTTATATTTCCAGTTAGCAGCATGTTCGCAAAAATGCACATCTGTTTTATCAATATTTATTACGCGACTATTACAGAGAAAATCAAAGTTAAATTGCGTAAACTCATTAACCTCCTTTCCAGGGATCGGCAACAGGCGTACACCCAGAGGTTTCTTTAATCGTACGGCTAGCGCGGAAGTATCCAATATAATCGCGGAAATATCCTCGACCAGCGTAGAGCCTGGAATGGGTATCATGTCCAATCCACATCCACACACCGTTGACCACGCATTAAGCGTGTCGATGCTTAATCGGCGACGATTATTAGCACTCGCTAATTCGTCATCCTCAAGTACGGAGAACATGACACCATTAAAACCCGTAGCTAAGGCGTTGCTGCGCTTAACAGCAGTTTTAATGCAGTTTGTCAGAATACTGGTCAGGAATAATGTTCCCTGACTCCCACTCGGACGCGCGCCCAGATTTGACAACAGTTTTCCGATGGAAATATCGCCATCCGGGAAAGGGGCCAGTGAAGCATCGAGACCGGCATATTCAACACCCGTTTTAGTGGCCAGCTCTCGAGCAAAAACATTTATCGCTTCTAAGCGTGCCTGTAAGTCATCAATAAACCGCTCCGCAAATATCTCGAGGGATATTTTTTTCTTCAGTACATCTTTACTAAGCTTTAAAGCCAAATCCGTCGTTTCCAACGCGAGGCTGAATTTAAACGTTTCCCCCTCATGGCGTGAAAACGGAAAAAAAGGGGCGTTTGGAGGACAGGCGCAGGAAGCCCCGACGCGGAAATTATCAAAACCATTGTTGCTTTTACGAGACACATTCTGAATAAAGCGTGCCGCATGGCGGCCAGCCTGAAGGCTAATCTGCGTTTCATCCGCCACCATAAGATTAACAAACATTTTAGAATGGCTAAAAAGTGCGGCAAAAGCCAAATCTAAACGCTGCGAGAAATGGGGGCTGCCAACCATATCAATGGGCAGACAAAACCAGCGGATCCCCTGTTGCTCGGCCATTCGACTGATTGATGCCAGTTTTGCCGGCAGCGCAAAAATATCGTCTTCCTGCGCCTCACGCAGAGTTTGAAGCGACATTCGAGTTGTACGCAAAGGCCAGTTTCGTTCTAAGAGCAAGGCCTGCACGCCGGTTTGAAAGGTTTGAAGAACTGACCCGATATCAATGGCAGAAGCATTATTACTGGGAACGCCGAGGGTGATCGCTCGAATCATTTTGCTAAAGCTTCCTTCATCAGTCTCAAATAGTCGGCCGCGCTGTTAATTTCTTTAAAATAATTCCGACCAACATCATGAGCGTAAACTAAAGTCTCTTCGGTACAAGGTAAAGCCTGTGCAACAAATAGATTACTGTGACATAAACATCTATTTCTCCATTCGCCGAGCAGTTTTTCATCCGATAGTTTAAACAACCCCATCGCTTCGGGATGACTGACGGAACGTATAGGCCCTTGATACGTTTCGATTATTTTTTCTTGCTGACCCATTGCACAGTGAATAGAACTTAGCATACGGTTATCACGATTCTGCGTTAGAACAATATTATTCTTTCCGTTATCCATCTCGCTAATTAGTTTACGGTTAAAAAACATATCACCTGACACCACATAAGTGGGATCCATATTCTCTAACAGAGCAAGGCCAAGACTCATGGCATTATTTGTTGTCGCCCAATCTTCATTCAATACATAATTCAACTGCGGGTAACGCTCCATAATTTTCAGCGCACCATACCCCACGACAACCGTAACTCTCTTACCAGCGAATGCCTCTATCGCATAATCGAGGATGGTTTTTCTGGTTACCGGATGCTTAATTAAAACTTTGTTTTTTCCATCTAATTGCAGGCTTCTTCCCGCTGCAAGAATAATTGCATTTTCAACCATCATATCCCAACTCCTGCAAAGTAAAACGGCAGGCCGGCATCGGGCTAACAAAATCGTGCTTTACTGTTTTGTATGGATAAATATCATTACGTAATGCTTTTTCGGTAACATCCTGCCAGTCAAACTGATACTTTTCACGCAAAGAACGCAGGGGCACCTCAGGGTAATCAAATTTCACTACCGGTACTCTTTTTAACCCCAGGCGTAACGCAACCTCCATTCGATGCTGTCCGTCCAGCACTAAATGATGGTTCAGATCCAGAGCTAAAGGTTTGATCCATACCCCTTCAGTTAAAATTTTATTACACAACCATTCAACGCGGCTCGCGCTGAACCGTTCAATATGTCGTAATAAATTTGGATCGCAAAAATTAATTTCCATTTTTTTTACCATTAACATAATTTGATATTAATGCGAGATAATCATCGCGGGCAGATTGATACTGTTCAGCCGTGTTAAAAGAACGTGCGTATAGTTGAGAAATATCTACAGTCACGCAGGGTAATTCCTGGCGGTGATGGACCCATGGCACCATATAATATTGTTGCAGGCCTTTCTTGAGCCAATTTTTTCTGAGGGAACGATCGCAATCCACTTCCTGGGGTGAAACACTAAGGATTCCGACCATTTTATACCAATTATCATATTTCTTATTGTAATGAGGCTGATAGGAAACTTGGGTAATCATTCCATCCGGCTCCTTTACCTCAACAATTCCGCCAGTCAATTCGGGACTATAGCGACCATGTGTAAGCCAGAAACTATGATTTGCTTTCTCATGTTTTTTTATTCTATCCCAAGCATGAGGATCAAGTAGAATATCTGTTTCTATAATGGTATAGCCACGCTGTGGATATTTTAATGCTTCCACACCAAGTTCTACTGAAAGAATATTAACATCAGTTTCATAAAACTCATTATGCACAAAAGTAATATTATTTTTTGGATAACGATTGCGGACCCACTCTTCAATCTTATGTGCCTGATATCCGGTAACCAGCACCAATTCACGCCCGGTATCTCTCATCAACGGTGCCAGAAGTGTATCAATAACAGCAGACTCGCCGACAGGTAGTAAACATTTCGGGTAATTGTCCGTTAACCCACCCATTCTTTTTCCCTGCCCTGCAACCAGCAAAATAGCAGCTCGCTTTATCGGCATATCAACTACTCCGATTCCAGACTAAATGATTTTTTGATTATCTCGATAATCGCATGCCCCGCACCTTGCGGAGCAAAATACAGCTCTCGTGACAAAGCGGCAAGGCGCTCTTTTTGTTTTACATCATTTCCCGAGATGACATTTGACACAAATGTGTAGAGATCTTTTTCGTTCCATGCCACATCATAGTCATGATAAATAAAGCTTGCGCTGTTATTAATACCTAATCGTTTTTCATGAGTAAGCAATAGTATCGGTTTGCGTGATGGTAAATACTCCAGCAGGAATGACCCAACGTCAGCCATCAGCGCATCTGACTGAGAATAGGCCATTTTATAGTCGGCACCAAAATCCCATATAACGTTTGACCGATTTTGTGTAAACGCTAATAGCTGTGCATATTGTTCTTTGACTTTGTCGCCAAAGTGATTTATCCATTGAATGAACAAGGGATGAGGGCGAATAATAACATTCACTTTCCCTTGATCTATAATATCCATTATCGCGTGAGCATAGAGATCGAATGTTGACCAACGAGGGTCGTTTTCAATAATATATTGCGGTGCCCACAGAAGCGTTTTCAAATTATTCGTAAAGACTGTTTTCTCTGTAGAGCAGTAGCGTTCATGATAATGGTCAAATTTGGGATGACCAACCACATGAACATGATCCTTACCCGCTGCGCAATGCAGTGCGAATTCATTTTTATGCCGCTGTGAACGAACGAAAATCCAGCTGGCAGAATTATGGCAGGCCATGTTGTACTGGAAATTTGTATTTAACTCACTCGCCCCCATATCCAGCCCATAGGGGATATACGCAATTTTAATACCGTTACGGATTAAATTTGCACAGCTAAATATACTCGGTCGATTTACGTCATACGGATTCTGCAGAAATACAACATCTGGCTTTCTTTCGTACAGATTATAGTTTTCATAACCGTAATAAGGCACTTCGCATTCGTCCAGAAATGCTCTTGCTGCCATATTAGTAGGGTCCGTAGAACCTTCCGAGGTAAATGGAATAACAATAATTCTACAATCGAATTTATCATCATTGCGCAGAGCGTCGATCACCGTTTCAAAATTTGTCCAGCCAGGAGACCATTGAAAAAGGATATCAACTTTGATCTTCTGGTTGCCAATACGCTTTTTGACCTGCCGTTGCGTTATTTCATTTAGCGGCTTAGCAAACAGGCCACGATAGTCGACATACTGGCCCTCAATATCGCTTTTATCCGGCTGCTGATAGCCCACATTAGGGAAAATCCCCAACCAACAATCCCGCAACATAGACTCGTGCCAGTAGACATCGAGTGCGTATTCATGCTGTTGCCCCCCCTGCAATAAAGCATTTATGCTCTGGGTGTAAACATGCTGGAGCTGTTGATAATAGTTTTGGTTAACAATATAGGCGCATGCACACCACGCTTTATTAGCCTTAACGATATAATCAACGCTGCCCAATTGGGTCACATTTTGATAGTTCGCGGCCAAAAAGCCTACGTCCCAGTTAACATGGTTTAATGCATTGAAATATTTATTGATTCTCTGGTACGCATCATCATCATGGTGAAAAGCAATATCATCTTCAAGGATCAGAACATTTTTCCACCCTTCTTTATCCGCCATGTGCAGAGCATGAAGGTGTGACATAGCACACCCGATATAACCAGGCGAATACTCAATAGCTTCAAGGCGAAAAATTTTATCCTTTGGGATCCCTAGCTTTTTTAACTCTCTGGAAAGATAAAGTCTTCTGTCTTTTCTTCTGTTCAGATTGATATAGATGACTTTATCAATAAAGTCCCAATTGATTGTAATCATGGTCATTCTGCTCTTATCCGCAAACGACCTTAAGGCCGATCAATAAGTAACGACAGGCCAACCAACAGGCTAAAGTCTGACGAGACTGCAGCTGCCTCAGCCTGTGGGCAATTACCGTCCCAGCCAAACCAGGCACTGAATAAAGTAACGATCTCCCCGTCGCTAAGCATTTGACGATCGGCGACCCAGACAGCGAATAGCATTTTTAGCTGGAAGAACTGGCGCGTCAGAGCCTGAAACGCCAGACCGTAATTTTCGCACTTAATGCCAGGGAAAACGTTCTGGTATAGACGATAAATAAGGACATTACGCAAAATATGAGGCTGTTCAGTAAGCACCTGACACTTCGCCAGGTTCTGCTGTAGCTCCTGTAAACGCTCGCTCAAACGATTGGGCTGCATGATGTTCAGCTCACTGAGCTTCAGCATCATCGACATCTTGTCGGCCATCGGCAAATTCAAATTCAGGCGCATCGCGCCCATTTCTTTAAGCGCTGCTAGTCGGTGTTCTTTTATTATAGGCAACATCGTTAACTGCTCTTCCAGCACGCCGTGTTCGGCCAGTTGAGCAAGCTGCTCACCCATCGACATCAACAGCGCAGGATCGCGCTTGTCATCGACAAGATACTGCTGCGCTTTGCTCAGCAGCACGCCGATAGCGTACAGGCTCACCTCAAGGGAAAGCGCCGGGTGCACTGCCAGATTTATGCACTGCTGGTTGAGCATTTCATCCCATGCCGTCAGCTCAACGGTGCCCTGCACCTCGGCCTGGGAGATTTGCAGCTCAAACGCCTGCGGATTAAACAGCAGTTCACGGGCAACGCTTTCGCAGCCGGGATCCAGGCTTTCGCGTAGCTGAGTGGTGAGCTTAACGTTGGCCTGCGGCCAGCCTTCGCTCGCCCGGCTACAGGCCGGGCAGGAGCAGGCTTCGCTTCGGGCGGCATGGCGAAGAACAAATTCAGGTTGATAACGTTCGATGATTTCCATTTCTCTCTCCAGGGCGGCCACGGCCTTCCCTTTCTTTATCTGTGTTTACGGAAAAACCAGTGGGTGCAGTCGACCGGCTGGCCGCTCTGGCCGTCCAGCGTTTGCTGGATAAACGCGAAGCTCGGGTAGAAGCCGAGCCAGCAGCTTTGTTCAAACAGAGGCTGCCAGGCCTCATCGCGGGTTTGTGCCCCAGCGATGGCTTCACGATATGCATCGAGCAAGGTGGCGTAAAAACTGGCATTCACGGCGTAGGCACAGCCATTTTCAGAGGCCTGCACGCGCACCACGCCGGGCAGCGATTTCATCAGCCGCAGTTCACCGTACTTCCCGCCAAGCATCAGCGCCTGCCAGTCGATATGGTCAAGCTTGGTCAGCAGGGCGTTCACCTGCTGGACCGAGTTCTCTTTCTTTACAAAATGCACCGCCGCATCCAGCAGCACCACGTTACGCCAGCCATCACGCTGAGCCTGTTCCAGTACCGCGCAGTGGGTTTTCAGCTCGGCAAGCGCCGGATCTTCGTCCTGATGAAGCGTCACCGGCAGCAGCTGGTCGGCTGAAAAACCAAAGTCGAGAAGCCCCCGGCATTGCGCCTCCAGCTCCACTTCCTGCTGCGTGGGGTAGATAACCGCAACTTTGTCGAATACCGACCAGTGGACCTGCTGGTTAAGCGGCGCGCGGCTTAAGCGTCGGTAATGCGCCAGCAGATTTTCGTCCTTCACCAAATCCTCAAGGCGCAGATCCACCGGCGTGCTGCTGCCCATAATGAAGTCTTTGTCGTAGGTGTTGCTGCTGTGGGAGATACAGACAATCGCCTTCTCAGGCGCAATTTGCAGCACCGGCGTGGTGAAGTTATTCAGAAACGCTTGCTCCTCCGCGAGCGTCTCTTCGTCCTTATAGCGATTTTTCTTCAGCAGGTTGCGGTGCAGCCCAAAGGTGCCATTGAGCGCATGCCGTGGGCCAAAGGGATGACTGAGGTACATTTTGTCGAGGTGGCTGTACCAGACGTAAATCTGGTCGCAGCCGGAAAACAGCGCGTTATGGCCCTGCATTTCCGCCACCTGGTGCGAGATTTTTTCCGGCGGGTAATAGTCATCATCGTCAAAGCTGATGATGTATTCCCCGGTTGCCAGTTCGTTGAGCATATTGCGTTTGCGCCCCAGCGCCAGGCGTTCCGGGCTATGAATGTAGCGCACGTTATGCAGCGCCGGGTCGACCATCATGTCGATCAGATCCTGGTTACTCTCGGCGGAGTCATCCAGCACGATCAGCTCGCGCTTATCCGCCGGATAGTCCTGATACTGGTAGATGTAGAGCAGGTACGGCAGAAATTCACGTCGGTTCCAGGTCGGGCAAACGACGCTGACAAAGGGCGTTTTTTGCGGGGCGGCGGCGCGCTGACGCTTTAACAGGTTATCCAGCAGGGTGCTGCGGTTAGCGGTAGGTTTCATGGGTTAACTCTTAGCGGTGAGCGAGCCGCTGGCGCAGCCAGCACTGAGCGGAAACGGCATCCGTCGCCTTCCGCTCGCGTCGCTCTTGTTCTGCATGGCGCTCGCTGCGCTTCGCGTCGAGCACCACCTCAAGGCCTTTTTCACGCTTCGCCTCCTGCAGCAAAGCGCCCTGCAGCTGGCGGGCTTCCAGCTCGGCCAGCGCGTGCTCCTGCTTCTGCCAGTCGATCACTCGCTGAAGGGTGCGCTTGTAGCCCGAGTGGTTCACCATCTGCAGCGCGGAGTTGCCGCTCTCCGGGCTTATACCGGCGGCAAGCGACGTCAGCGTGCTGATGTTTTTTTCATAGCGCTGGCACAGCTGCTGCTGGGCGTTTAACCGCGCGCCGGTCTCTTTTACCGCCCGGTTGCGTAGCGTGTGCAGCTGTTCCAGCGTGGCAATCAGTTTGCTCATGGTCGATTATCCCGCCTGCGACAGCAGGCATAAGTCGCTGATGGTATTGGCAAGCGGTGCGGGTTCATGCACCTCCTGCTGAAGAAACTGCGTAATCGCCGGGGCCAGTTTTACCGCCCTGTCGGCCTGCGGGTCGGCCCCGGCAACGTAGCCGCCGAGCGGCAGCAGCGGCTTGATGCTTTGGTATTCGGCATACAGCTGTTTCAGCGTCCTTGCCGCCAGCTGGTGCGGGCGTTCCGTCACCTGACTCATACAGCGGCTGATGGACTGTCCCACGTCGATGGCCGGATAATGCCCGGCTTCGGCAAGGTGGCGGGAAAGCACAATGTGGCCGTCGAGCACCGCCCGGGCGCAGTCCACGATCGGGTCCTGCTGATCGTCCCCTTCCGCCAGCACGGTATAGATCGCGGTCATCGTGCCGCTGCCGGTGCTGTTGCCCGCGCTTTCCACAAGCCGCGGGATCATGCCAAAAGCCGAAGGCGGGTAGCCTTTAGTCGCAGGAGGTTCACCAAGTGAGAGCGCAATTTCGCGCTGGGCCATGGCGTAGCGGGTCAGGGAGTCCACCAGCAGCAGGACGTCTTTACCTTTGTCGCGGTAGTAGCTGGCGATGGTGTGGCACAGCTCGGTAGCCTTAATGCGCATCAGCGGTGACTCATCGGCCGGTGCGGCCACAATGACAGACTTCGCCAGCCCTTCGGCCTGCAGCGAGTTTTCAATAAATTCTTTTACTTCGCGCCCGCGCTCGCCAATCAGCCCGACCACCACCACTTCTGCCTGGGTGTAGCGGGTTATCATGCCAAGCAGCACGCTTTTACCGACACCGCTGCCCGCCATCAGCCCGACGCGCTGGCCTTTGCCAATCGTCAGCAGGCCGTTGATGGTCCGCACGCCAACGTCGAGCGGCTGCGCCACGCTCTGGCGGGTGAGCGGATGAACCTGGGGCAAATGCAGCGGCAGCGGCGTGTCGCCGACCAGCTTGCCTTTGTTGTCCAGCGGCTCTCCCAGCCCGTTAACCACCCGGCCCAGCCAGCGGTCGCCAATCATCACGCCTTCCTGCTTATCCGCCGGGAAAACGCGGGCGCCAGCAATTAATCCCGTCGGATGCTTGAAGGGCATCAGCCAGGTCAGGTCGCGGTCAAACCCTACGACCTGAGCATCAATCAGTTCGCTGTCCGCGCTTTCCACGCGGCACATCTGCCCAACCGCCAGACGGCAGCCCACGCACTCGAGCAGGATGCCGTTCACGCGCACCAGCCTGCCCGCCACGCGAGCAAGATTAATGTTTTCAATGGAGCGCAGCGCCTGCGCGAAGTCCAGATCACTCATCGTGCGTTTCCGGCAGCAGGTTTTCTTTCAGTACGTCCATACACTGCTCAAGGCGATGCTGACAGCCGATATCCATTTCGCTGGTATCGGTGATGACCCGGCATTCACCGGCGTCCAGGTCCGGGTCGGCGGCCAGGCCCCACTGGCGGGCTTTCTCCGGTTCGGCTTCGCTAATACGCTGATATTCTTCATTGTTAAGCAGCACACGAATCTGCTCGGGGATCTGAGGCAGGCCGTTAAGCGCCTCTTCAATCAGCGTCAGCATCTGGGTTGGATGCAGCGCCAGTTCACAGCGAATCACCTGGCGGGTGACTTTTTCTACCAGCTGCAGCAGCTCTTCGCGGCGGCGTTGTTCATAAGCGCTGAGATACTGACGCAGCTCGTTTGCCACACCGTCCAGCGGCCCGGCCGCATCAAGAAACAGCTGGCGAGCGTGCTGTTTCCCCTCTTCCAGCCCCTTGCGCATCCCCTCTTCAAAACCGAGGCGAGCGCCTTCCTGGTAGCCCTCTTCTTTTCCTTCTTCCATGCCCTGCGCAAAACCACGGTTCAGGCCATCCTGAAAGCCCTGCACCAGCTGCTGCTGGTAAGCTTCCGGGTCAAGCGCCTGGCCCGATTGTTCAAGGCTTGCCTGCTGCCAGCTTTTACGCAACGGCGGGAATTTGTGCAGTCGGGGTTTAATCACGCCCTGACGGCGGGCGGTCAGGCTGCCCAGAGTGGCGGTTTTCGCGTTTTTGAACATCATTATTCCATCGTCTGCTCAGCGAACAGCTGAACCTGAATTTCGCCGTCTTCCGCCAGCTGACGCACGGTGCCCATAATCTCTTTGCGCACCTGCTCAATTCGGCTGACCGGCACCGGCCCGAGGCGCGAAGTGGTGCTTTGCAGTAACTGCACCTGACGCTTTGGCATCACGTTACAGATGGTCTGTCGCAGCACCGGCTCGGTGCCCTTCAGCGCCACCGCCCACTCTTCCATCGAGACCTCTTCCATCAGGCGCTGCAGCGTATTCTGGTTCTGGCGACTGAGGATGAAGAACTCATACATTTCGTCTTTCAGCTCGTCGACCACCTCTTCGTCACGCTCGCGAAGCTGGTCCAGCAGCAGTTGCTGGTTTTCCGGAATGCGGTTGACGATATTGGCGGCGTGCTTAATGCCGGTCACCTTCGAGCCGTGCTCGGAAAGTACCGCCACGCCACGGTCAACCAGCCTGTCCAGCTCGTCGATAACGTCCCGGTTAACGTCGTCCAGCTTGGCAATGCGGTAAACGATTTCGTCCTGGCGCTCCTGCGGCAGCACGCTGAGCACGCTGGCCGCCACGTCCGGCGGTAAGAAAGCGAGGAACACGGCCTGCAGCTGCAGGTGCTCGTGTTCAATAAGCGCCGCCAGCTGCGGCACGTCTACCCATTGCAGGCGAGCCATGCGGTAGCGAATCTCATCCCCGTAGATGCCGTTAATCACGCTGCGCGCAATTTCCCCGCCCAGCGCTTTTTCCAGAATGCTGCGCAGGTAGGTGCGCGAAGCGCCGTTAATCCCGCTCTGCTCCCGGTAGTCCTGAAAAAAGTTGTTCATCGCCTGGCGAGCATGAGTCACCTTCACGCCGTGCAGCCGCGCCATGGTTTCGCTCAGTAAAAGCACCTCTTCCCGGCTTAGCTTCTGCATGACCTGAGCGGCGGCGTCTTCACCCACGCTCAGCAGCAGGATCGCCGCCTGTTCGATGCGCGAGCGCCCGTTGCTGCCGCTGCTACTTTTACTGTTCTTGCTTACTGTTGGTTCGCTCATTGCTGTTGATCCACTGTTTCAGTACTTCCGCCACGCGCTCGGTTTCGCTCTGGGCGAGCATCTGTAAGTATTCGACTTTCGTTTCAAGGCCAGAACTTTGCGGCGGCAGGTTGTCATCGTTCTGGAACGACGATTTCGGCAGGCCAGCCGCCAGGGCGTCATCGCTGGTGATTAATTCATTTTCAAGCAGCGCGCCGCTTTCCAGAGCCGGTTCGTTCGCGGCCTCGGTAACCGCCAGTTCACGACGGCTGAAGCGTTGTACGACCGGACGCACGCCGAACAACAGGGTTAGCAGTGCCAGCAGGCCAATGCCGCCGGTCTGTCCCCAATACTGCATGTGCGGATCCTGCCACCATTTCAGCACCGGGAAGGCCGTCGCTTCTGGTTCGGTAAAGGCCATAACGTCCAGCGTCAGGGAGTCACCGCGGGCTTTATCTATCCCAGCCGCGTCTTCCACCAGCCGCGTCAGGCCGGCCAGTTTTTCCGGCGTAATTTTCGCCAGCGCGGGTGCACTTTGGTTCAGGGCGATGGCCACGCGCAGCTTCTCAAGCTGATAGCCTGGGTGGCGGATATGGCGGATATCGCGGTCGTAGGCGTATTTACGCTGCTCGGAATTACGGCTGCTGAGGGACTGCGGGTTCCCAGCCGGAGCCGTGTTCGCGTTGGCATTAGCGTTAGCAGCCGCATTCGCCGCAGCAGGCGGCTGGTTGACCGGACGATTGCTGAGCGAGCCCGGCACGCCAAGGGCCAGCTCGTTGGTGACATTTTCCTGGCTGATGTTTTCATCGCTCACGCGGGCGTCTTTCCCCAGACGTTCCTGGGTTTCTTCCACGCTGCTCATATCAACCTGCGGCGCCACGCTGATGCGGAAGTTGTTGCTCCCCACTAGCGAAGTCAGCAGGCCGGAAATGTTCTTTTCGGTGTCGACTTTCATGCGCTGCACAACGTCATTGGCCTGACGAATTCCGGCCAGGCTGCCGCCGCCGTTTTGCAGGCCTTCAGAAAGCAGGTTGCCGCTTTGATCGACCACCCTCACGCTGCTGGCCTTCATCCCCGGCACGCTGCCGGAAACCAGTTGGACGATGGCCGCGACCTGCGGTTCATCAAGGCTTTTGCCGTGGCGGAGCTGAACGATAACCGACGCACTGCTCTCCGGCTTGTTGCTCATGACAAAGGAGCTGGCTTCGCTTAGCCCAAGATGCACCCGCGCCATCTCCACCGGATCCAGGCCCATGATGCTTTTCGACAGTTCCCCTTCGAGGCTGCGCTTGTAGCGGACGTTCTGCACAAACTGGCTGCTGCCGAGCATCTCTTCTTTGTCCATCAGCTCATAGCCTTCCGGCAACGCCGCGCTGATGCCCTTCGCCGCCAGCGCCATACGCGCCTTCGACAGTTTGTTTTCGGCCACCAAAATTTGCCCGTTGTCCGGGTTAATTCTGTAGGCAATGTTTTCTGCGCCCAGCACTTCAACCACCTGTGCGGTTGGCAGGTTTTCCTGGGCGCCATATAGCGCGACATAGCCGCCGCCGCTGCGCCACAGAGAGGCAACAATGGCGCCGGTCAGCAACACGGCTGCGGCGCCTATAAGCCATTTTTTATGATTTCCCTGCGGCAACGGCATCGCCGCAAGCTGATTTTTGATTTTGTTTAACACGGTAAGGCCCTTAGAGCGCAATGTTCATCACTTCATCCAGCGCGGTGGTGAGCTTGTTGCGCACCTGCATCATTGCCGTAAACGCCACGCTGGCTTTCTGGCTTTCGATCATCGCGCCGGTTAAATCGTCGCTCTGGCCGGTGTCGATAGCGGCCTGGCGGGCGCTGGCGGCGTGCTGCATCTGGTCAACGTTGTTGATGGCCTGGTTAAGGACATTGCCGAACGAGACGGAGGGCGCGTTACCCATCACCGACGGCGCGAGAGTCTGAGGCGCGGCGATAGCGCCGGCACCGGCGCTTGCCGCCGTGTGCTGTAGCCGCATCAGCATTTCCTGCTGCCCCATCGGCATACCTAATCCTGAAATCTTATCCATAGTGGTTTCCTTCCCCCTTTCAGGAGTAACACCCAATTTCAATGCCCTCTTCGCGCATCGAAGCCAGTCGGTAACGCAGCGCCCGAGGGGTAATGCCTAAAAACTGGGCGGTTTTCGATTTGTTGCCCTGATGACGCTTTAGCAGGTCGATGATGTACTGGTACTCGGCCATACGACCGTGCATCTTGACGTTGCGAATCGCGGCCGGGGCATCGCCCTCAGAGCGGTGGCCGGTTTCATGCCATGCCGGCATGATGCCAATGGCGGCGCTTTGCGGCTGTACGACCGGCGTCAGGCCGAAATCTTTGGCGGTGATTTCGCTCCCGTTACAGAGGATCAGGCCACGCTGGATAACGTTCTCCAGCTCACGAACGTTACCCGGCCAGTTATAGCTCAGCAGCGCGTGACGGGCGTCTTCGGCAAGCATAATCTTGCCCTGGTGGAACGTGTGATATTTGCTAATGAAGCGCTGGGCCAGCGGGATGATGTCCTGCTGACGCTCACGCAGCGGCGTAATGTGGATAGGCACCACCGAAATGCGGTAGAACAAATCCTGACGAAAACGGCCTTCGGCAATTTCAAGCTGTAAATCTTTATTCGTGGAAGCTATCAGGCGAATATCAAGTGGGATTTTTTTATGGCTGCCTAAACGCTCAACTTCCTGCTCTTGCAGCACCCTTAATAATTTGGCCTGTAGCGCCAGCGGCATATCACCAATTTCATCCAGTAATAATGTGCCGCCGTTGGCTTGCTCAAATTTACCCGCAACGCTTGCCACCGCACCGGTAAATGCACCTTTCTCATAGCCAAATAAAATAGCTTCCAGCATGCTCTCAGGAATAGCGGCGCAGTTCACACCAACATAAGGCGAATCGCTTCCCGTGGCGTGTTCATGAATATATTTAGCTACGCATTCTTTACCGGTGCCTGTTTCGCCAGTTATCAACACTGACACATTAAAATTTGCCACACGGCGTGCCAGCGCAAATACGCTAACGCTGGAAGGTGCCCTGGCCACAAAGCCGTTAAGATTTCCTGCGCTATGATCCATAAACATATTCATGTTGCATCACCCACTTAGAGTAAATTCTACCTGGCGAGGACAGCAAAACCGACTTAATATTTCCTTTAATCATAATAATGAAAGAAAAGATTAAGACCATTTACATTCAGCGCCGTCAATCACCAGGTTATTCAACCACAAGTATTACAGCAGTGTGGTTATCAGTGGGGTCAGTATACGGAGGGCACGATAATTGTCTCATTTTTAATGAGTATTAAAACATTAATTCTTTAAATACAATGAGTTATCGATTACATTAATCTGGAAGCAGGTTTTTAAATAATAGATTAATAAGCCCACCGCTATTGCAACAGCAAGCATAAGCAGGTCTAATCACCTTCCTGAAAAAAAGTGATGAGATGTTTTCCAATTATCTACCCGCTGCTGCTAATAAAGAGCGCCACCTCATTCTCGTAACTTAAATGCCCAGGTAAATTTTTCTTTGGCGAGCGATGAATCAATACTGAAGCTCATCGCTGACATCGCCAGATATCATGGTTATGCGGAAGAACTATGCAGCCTGTATTACAACGACTCAGAGTTCATCACCGGGATCGGCTTCCCGAACTGGTGAAACTGGAAGTAAATAAGCTTGGCCGTCCGTGGCATAAGCTGCCAACAATAATGAATGATTGCTTCGACATTCTCGATGCAAGGCTAAGCATTTACTTTCTTAAAAAATTTAGAGTAAACGTTACGTTAAAAAATATGACGTTTGCGATCGATAAAAATTATAAAAACACGCAGATATTCTCTTCCACTTACGGCAATCTCGGCTTCGACATTGATCGTATTTTGCTGCTGAATATTCTTCATGATTTCTATGGCCTGAGTAAAGACAGCGCCCAGGTGGCGCCGGATTTATCTCAGCCGATTTCGAAAACGGAAGAACGGCTAAAAAATAAATTAGGCCAGGAACTGACTGCGCTTGTCGTCAATAAAGAAACCTTTGGCGAAGACCTGGATATAAAGAACGACTATTCCTCGGTGATTAGCCAGTGGTCATGGTGCATTACATTCAGCCTCGAAGGTTACGAGCAAGGCGGGTTCACTATCCTGCTCGACCAGCTGCATGTCGATCGCATGCTGGCGAAGCTGAGAGCGCCGGACGGCGGAGACGGCGAGAAAGAGTCGTCGATGAGCACCGGCCAAATCGAAAGGCTGTTCTACGATTTGCCGCTGAAGCTGAATGGTCGCCTTGCCTCGCTGAACCTTACCGTCGCGCAAATTGCCGACATTGAGCCAGGGGACATTATTCCCATTTCACTGAATCAACCGATGCCGGTTTTTATCGGCAAAGAACAGATTTTCACCGCTGATATTGCGGAAGATCGCGGCAAACTGCTGCTGAGTGAATTTAACGATAAGACTGCCGAGAAGCATTATGAGCCAAATTGATCAAGACCTGAGCCAGACCCTGGATCTGGACGACCTGAACTTCGGTGATGCCCCGCAGGAAGAGACGGTGGAAGGCAACATCCGCATGGATCTGCAGGAAAACACGCCACGGGCAAACCCGATGGATCAGATTCGCAAAATGTCGCTGTTTAGCCGTATCCCCGTCACCCTCACGCTGGAAGTGGCTTCGGTAGAGATCTCTCTGGCTGATTTAATGTCGGTGAACAACGATTCGGTCGTTGAGCTGGACAAGCTCGCCGGTGAACCGCTGGACATTAAGGTCAACGGCATCCTGTTTGGTAAGGGTGAAGTCGTCGTCCTGAACGACAAGTACGGGCTGCGCATCATCGAGTTCAACAACAAGAACCTCGGCGAGCTGGCAGGATGAATAGCCTGCTACGCGGCCTGACGAGCAGAAAGAGCGGCCTTGCGGCGCTGCTGACGCTCGGCCTGTGCTTCTCGCCGCTGCTGTTTGCCGCCCACGGTGAAGTGACCTTATTCAGCGCGAATAATACCGACGCGGGCCAGGACTACAACGTCAAAATTGAAATCCTGATCCTGATGACCCTGCTCGGCCTGCTGCCGATCATGGTGCTGATGATGACCTGCTTTACGCGGTTTATCATCGTGTTGGCGATTTTGCGCCAGGCGCTGGGGCTGCAGCAAAGCCCGCCGAACAAAATCCTGACCGGTATCGCGCTGGCCCTGACCTTGCTGGTGATGCGCCCGGTGTGGACCACCGTGTACAACGACGCCGTCGTGCCGTTCCAGAACGACAAAATCACGTTGAACCAGGCGCTGGCTACCGCCGAAGTGCCGCTGAAGAAGTTTATGCTGGCGCAGACCAACAATAAGGCGATGTCACAGATGATGAGCATTGCCGGTGTCTCCGGCGACGCGCGCGAGCAGGACCTGACGGTCGTGACGCCCGCCTATTTGCTCAGCGAGCTGAAAACGGCCTTCCAGATTGGCTTTATGATTTACATTCCGTTCCTGGTCATCGACCTGATTGTCGCCAGTATTTTGATGGCGATGGGGATGATGATGCTGTCGCCGCTGATTGTCTCGCTGCCGTTTAAGCTGATGCTGTTCGTGCTGTGCGACGGATGGACGCTGATCGTCGGCACCCTGACCTCAAGCGTGCAGGGGCTGTAGCTATGCTTAATATGGATAACGCCGGCGACATCATGGCCTCTGGCATTCAGCTGGTACTGCTGATTTCCGCCGTGGCCATTGTCCCTAGCCTGCTGGTGGGCCTGTGCGTCAGTATTTTCCAGGCGACCACGCAGATTAATGAACAAACCCTGAGCTTCCTGCCGCGCCTGGTGGTCACGCTGCTGGTGCTGATTTTTGGTGGGAAATGGATGCTGACCCGGCTGGTAGACTTCACGACCGAAATCTTTCACCAGGCCTCTTCGCTGGTCGGCTGACGCATGGGAATCAACATTCACGATCTGCTTAATCCGCTGATGGCGATGATCCTGCCGTTTGTGCGCATTCTGGCGTTCATCCACTTTTGCCCGGTGCTCGACAGCAAAGCCTTCTCCCGCCGGATTAAAATTGCCACCGCGCTGACCCTGACGGTGCTGATTACGCCGATGCTGCACAATAACGTGGTGCTGAACGAGCTGATGTCGATGCGGGTTATCCTGCTGATCGGCGAGCAGCTGCTTTGGGGGCTGCTGTTCGGCATGACGATGCAGCTGGTGTTTGTCGCGCTGCAGACCGCCGGTCATATTCTGTCGATGAATATGGGCCTGGGCATGGCGATGATGAACGATCCGGTTAACGGCGGCTCGACGGCGGTGATTTCGCAAATCATTTTTGTTTTCTGCGCCCTGCTGTTTTTTATCATGGACGGCCATCTGCTGGTGGTGACCATTCTGGTAAAGGGTTTCACCTACTGGCCTATCGGTCAGGCCATCAATGAACCGACGCTTAAACAACTGGCGCAAAGCCTCGGCTGGATTATGTCTGCCGCCACGCTGATTGCGTTGCCCACCACTTTTGTGATGCTGATTGTGCAGGGCGGGTTTGGCCTGCTGAACCGCGTTTCGCCGACGCTGAACCTGTTTTCACTCGGTTTTCCCATCAGCATGCTGTTTGGCCTGCTGTGCATCACGATGATCGTTTCCCATATTCCGGAGCACTACCTCAATTTGACCAATGAGATCCTCGCCCGGCTTGACGCCATAAGGGTGCAGTAATGTCGTCATCCTCAAGCGGAGATAAGAGCGAAAAACCTACGGCGGGCAAGCTGCGCAAAGCCCGGCAGAAAGGGGATATTCCACGCTCAAAAGACCTGACGATGGCCGTGGGGCTGGTGGCCTCTTTCGTGACCATCAGCAGCTTCTTCCCCTATTACAAGTCGCTGATAAGCGAGTCGTTTTTATCCGTGGGCCGCATGGCCGGACGGCTGGATGACAGCGGCGCGCTGAGCCAGTTCATGATGCTTAACGTGCTGGTTATCCTTAAGTTTATCGCCACGCTGGTGCCTATCCCCGTGGCCTGCATTATTTCCAGCCTGATCCCCGGCGGCTGGATATTTACCCCCAACAAGCTGCTGCCGGATTTTAAGAAAATTAACCCGATAAGCGGGCTTAAACGCATGGTGTCCGGCAGCCACTATGTTGAGGTTGGCAAGATGATGCTGAAATGCGGCGTGATCCTCGCCGTGCTTTACACCATGGTGAACGACTCGCTGGCCGGCCTGCTTTACCTGCAGCAGCTCTACCTGCGCCAGGCCATCAGCAGCGGTTTTGATATTTTTCACCATGTCATCAGCTACTTTGTCGCGGTTATCGTTATCTTCGCCCTGCTGGACGTGCCGCTCAGCAAATTTATGTTCACCAAAAAAATGCGCATGACCAAGCAGGAAGTGAAGGAAGAACATAAGAGCAACGACGGCAACCCGCAGATTAAAGGCCGTATTCGCCAGCTGCAGCGCCAAATGGCGATGGGCCAAATCAACAAAACGGTGCCTTCGGCAGACGTTATCGTCACCAACCCAACCCACTACGCCGTGGCCCTGAAGTACGACCCAAACAAAGCAGAAGCGCCCTACATTGTGGCGAAAGGCGTCGATGACGTGGCGATGTTTATTCGTGAAGTCGGTAAGAACCACGGCGTGGAGATAGTCGAGTTCCCGCCGCTCGCCCGTGCGGTGTACTACACCACTCGCGTTAACCAACAAATTCCGGCGCAGCTGTTTCGCGCCATTGCTCATGTCCTGACCTACGTGATGCAGGTGAAAGCCTGGCGTGCGGGCAACGTTGAGCAAAAACCCCGCCTTAACAGGCAGATAGATCTTCCAAAAGAGGTATTAAAAGCCGATGGCGAACAATAAGTTTACCCAGGCCGTGACCGTGCTAAAGCAGACGCACGTCGGCGTGCCTGTTCTGCTGCTCAGCGTGCTGGCGATGATTATTTTGCCGCTGTCACCGCTGGTGCTGGATATCCTGTTTACCTTCAACATCGTGCTGGCGGTCATCGTGCTGCTGGTGGCGGTAAACAGTAAACGTCCGCTGGATTTTGCCGTCTTCCCAACGCTGCTGCTGATCACGACGCTGATGCGCCTGACGCTGAACGTAGCCTCCACCCGCGTGGTGCTGCTGCACGGCCATGAAGGAGAAGGCGCCGCCGGTAAGGTGATTGAAGCCTTCGGCCAGGTGGTTATCGGCGGCAACTTCGTGGTCGGCTTCGTGGTGTTCGTCATTCTGATGATCATCAACTTCGTGGTCGTCACCAAAGGGGCTGAACGTATCTCTGAGGTCTCGGCTCGCTTTACCCTCGACGCCCTGCCCGGCAAACAGATGGCGATTGATGCCGATCTTAATGCCGGCTTAATTAATCAACAGCAGGCCAAAACGCGGCGTAAAGACGTTGCTAACGAAGCCGATTTCTACGGGGCGATGGACGGGGCCTCGAAGTTCGTGCGCGGCGATGCCATCGCCGGGATCATGGTGCTTATCATCAACGTGATCGGCGGGATCTGTATTGGTATTTTCAAATACGATCTCGATGCCAGCCACGCCTTCCAGCAGTACGTGCTGCTGACCATCGGTGACGGCCTGGTCGCACAGATCCCCTCCCTGCTGCTGGCAACCGCCGCCGCTATTATCGTGACCCGCGTCAGCGACGGCGGTGACGTTAGCGATGAGATTAAGGCTCAGCTGCTCGCCCGCCCGAACGTGCTGTATACCGCTGCGTTTGTGATGTTCATCCTGGCCGTTGTGCCCGGCATGCCGCACGTTGCCTTCCTGAGCTTCACCGCGCTGTTGCTGTTTGCTGCCTGGCGGCAAAGCAAAGTGGTGCAGCCCGCCGAGCAGCAGGCTGACGACATGGAGGCCATTCAGGAGGCCCTTGCCCCGGACACGGAGCCTACCGTCAGCTGGGACAGCATTCCGCTGGTCGAGCCGATTGGCCTGAACCTGGGTTACAAGCTGGTTTCACTGGTGGATACCGCCAAAGGCAGCCCGCTGTCGCAGCGTATTCGCGGCGCAAGGCAGGTTATCTCGGAAACCTGCGGCGTGCTGCTGCCGGAGATCCGCATTCGCGAAAACTTCCGCCTGAAACCCGCCCAGTACGCGATCCACATCAACGGCATTCGCGTGGCGCTGGGGGAAGTGAATTCGGAAAAATTAATGGCAATCCCCGGCACCGAGCTGTACGGCGAGATAGACGGCGTGCTGGACACCGATCCGGCGTACGGGATGGCCATCGTCTGGATTGATCCGGACCAAAAATCGCGCGCGTTAAACCTTGGCTATCAGGTAGTGGACTGCGCGAGCGTGGTAGCCACCCACGTTAACAAGGTGGCGCGTCAGCATCTGCCTGATTTGTTCAACTATGACGATATTACTCATCTGCATTCACGCCTTGCGCTGCAGGCGCCGAAGCTTGCGGAAGATTTAAATAACGCGCTGAATTTCAGCCAGTTGCTGAAAGTTTATCGCCAGCTTTTGCTCGAACAGGTGTCGCTGAAGGATATCGTCACCATTGCCGCCACGCTGCTGGAAAGCTCGGCGGTAACCAAAGATCCGCAGCTGCTCTGCGCTGACGTGCGCTACGCCCTGCGCCGTGCCATTTTGCATAACATCAACGGCGACCGCAGGCAGCTTGCCGCCTACACCATTGATAACGAACTGGAGAATATGCTGCTAAACGCCCTGAATCAGGCCCAGCAGGCGGGGAAAGTGGCGCTCGACAGCTTCCCTGTCGACCCGAATATTCTGGCTCAATTGCAAAATACCATGCCGATGATTTACGAGCAGATGAAGGCGAATAGCCTGCCGCCGCTGCTGCTGGTGACGCCGCAGCTGCGCCCGATTCTGTCACGCTATGGCCGCCTGTTCAGCGCCGGGCTACATGTGCTTTCGTATAACGAAGTGCCGGATGACAGCGATTTGAAGATTGTCGGGACATTAGCGTGATAGGGCTTCGCGCTGATCTAAGAGAGAACACCTTCTATGAAGAATCGGCTAAGGCTCCGTTCACTTCCTGCCCTGGGTCGGAGAGAAAACGGAGGCGACTTAAGCTGGAACAGAGCCTCGCTTCTTATTTTTACCCTCACCCTGCCCCTCTCCCTGGAAGGGAGAGGGAATAAAAAATGTTCCCCATCGTCTGTTTTCCCCCTCTCCCTCTGGGAGAGGGCCGGGGTGAGGGTTGAATTGCCTCCCGGCTCTCAGCGCCCCCGGTTATGACCCAA